>JBMCXL010000021.1:0-17511 GCA_048621015.1 Phycisphaeraceae bacterium | reverse complement strand
GGCGTGACCAGCGTCGAGCCGCGCATCACGCAGGAGTATCGCGTCGGCGACGTGCGCCACTGCTTCGCCGACATCACGCGCGCCCGCCAATGCCTCGGCTACGAGCCGCGCGTCACGCTCGAAGCCGGCCTCGCGCAGATGAACGACTGGCTGACCACCGCCACCGCCCGCGATCGCGTTGACAGTGCCCGGCACGAACTCGTTCGTCGAGGACTCACCGTATGATCCGCGCGCGCACCGACAAGCCGAGCCACGACGGCGCCGCGCACAACGGCCGCGCCGCCCACGTGCGCCGCCCGCCCGAACCGGCCGATCACGCGCTCACGTACCTCGACAACCACGACCCGCGCCCCGTGCTCATCACCGGCGGCGCCGGGTTCATCGGCACCAACCTCGCGCTGCGCCTCCTGCGCGGCGGCCACCGCGTCATTCTCTTCGACAACCTCTCCCGTCCCGGTATCCGCCGCAACGCCGAGCACCTGCGCGCCGCCTTTCCCGCCGGCGTCGAGCTGGTCGTCGGCGACGTGCGCGATGCGTCGCTGTTGCACGCGCTGGTCACCCGCGCGCAAGCCGTCTTTCACCTCGCCGCACAGGTCGCCGTCACCACCAGCCTCAAGGACCCGGCGCACGATTTCGAAATCAACCTGCGCGGCACGTTCAACCTGCTCGAAGCGCAGCGCACCTGCGCCAACCCGCCCCCGCTGCTGTTCACCTCCACCAACAAGGTTTACGGCGAGCTGCGCAACGTGCCGTTGCAGATGCGGGACGATCGTTACGTGCCCATCGATCCACAGGTGCGCGCCCGCGGTGTCACCGAGCGCGAGCTCGACTTCCACAGCCCCTACGGGTGCTCCAAGGGCGGCGCCGACCAGTATGTGCTCGACTACGCGCGCACCTACGACCTGCCCAACGTCGTCTTTCGCATGAGCTGCATCTACGGCCGACACCAGCACGGCACCGAGGACCAGGGCTGGGTCGCCCACTTTCTCATCCGCGCCCTGCGCGGCGAACCAATCACGCTCTACGGCGACGGCCGGCAGGTGCGCGACGTGCTGTTCGTCGACGACCTGATCGATGCGATGGTCCTCGCCATCCAGCGGCAGGATGTCACCGCAACGCGCGCGTTCAACATCGGCGGCGGTCCAGGCAACGCCGTCAGCCTGCTCGAGATGCTCCGGCTGATCGATGCGTTCGATGACACGCGCGTCAAATGCCAGATGCAGCCGTGGCGGCGCGGCGACCAACGCTACTTCGTGGCCGACACCAGCGCCTTCCGCCGCGCCACCGGCTGGCGTCCGCGCATCGCCACCCGCGACGGCCTCGCCATGCTGCACGACTGGCTCGTCGACGAAGTGCCGCGCCAGGCGATCACGGCGGATGAGCCATGACCGTGCAGGGCAAAGGAAGCGACAACGTGATGACACGCGCCCATGAGCAACAGCAGACCGCCTCGCACCGCGCCGCCGACGGCACGATGACCGCCGCGGTCCTCGAAGCGCCGCGCCGCTTCGAGCTGCGCCCCGTGCCGCGCCCGGTGCCGGGAAACGAGCAGGTGCGCGTGTGGCTGGAGGGCTGCGGCGTGTGCGCGTCGAACGTGCCGCCGTGGGAAGGCAGGCCATGGTTCGGCTATCCGTTCGCGCCCGGGGCGCCCGGGCACGAGGGATGGGGGGTGATTGACGCGGTCGGCGCGCGCGTGGAGGGCTTTGAAGTCGGTCAGCGCGTGGCGCTGCTGTCGATGCATGCCTATGCCGAGTATGACGTGGCGGAGGCGGATCAGCTCGTGCCGTTGCCCGAATCGCTCGATGGCGTCGCGCTGCCGGGCGAGCCGTTGGGTTGCGCGGTGAACGTGCTGCGACGCGCGGAGGTGGAACCGGGGCATACGGTGGCGATCGTGGGTGTGGGCTTCTTCGGCGCGCTGCTGGCGCGGTTGTGCGTGAAGGCGGGGGCGCGCGTCATCGCGATCGCGCGCCGCAAGGCATCGCTTGAGGTGGCGCGCCGGCAAGGCGCCGAGCACACCATCCCGATGACCGATACGCAGCAGGTTGTGGCGCAGGTCGCCGAGCTGACCGGCGGGTGGATGTGCGATCGCGTCATCGAGGCGACGGGACAACAGGAGCCGCTCGATCTTGCCAGCCTACTGCTGCGCATCCGCGGCCGGCTCGTGATCGCCGGCTACCACCAGGACGGCCCGCGCCAGGTGAACATGCAGCAGTGGAACTGGCGCGGCCTCGACGTGATCAACGCGCACGAGCGCGACCCGAGCCTTTACATCGACGGCCTGCGCAAGGCGATCGAGCTCGTCAGCGACGGCGCGCTCGATCCGTCCCCCCTGTTCACCACCAATCTTCCGCTAAATCGGCTCAACGAGGCGATCCGCCTGACCGCCGAGCGGCCGGACGGCTTCGTGAAAGCACTGGTGTACAGCGACGACCAGGCGATGCGCCGCGCCCGCGAGCAAGGACGCCTGCCATGAAGGTGCTCATGACCGCTGATACCATCGGCGGCGTGTGGACGTATGCCGTGGATCTCATCCGCGCGCTTTCACGTCGCCATGTGCGCGTCCACCTGGTCACCTTCGGCAAACGCCCCTCGCCCACGCAGCGGCGCGAGATCGCGAACATTGCCTCGTTGAGCGTGACAGCGACGACCTATCAACTCGAATGGATGGACAACCCCTGGCGCGACATCACCGCCGCCAGCGCGCTGCTGCAGGCGATTGCCGAGGCGGACCAGCCCGATCTCGTGCACCTGAACCAGTTCTGCTTCGGCGCGCAGCAGTGGGGCGCGCCGGTGCTCGTGGTCGGCCATTCGTGCGTGACGACATGGATGCGCGCGGTGCGCGGCGAAGGGGGAAGCGGTGATCGGCGGTGGGCGCGATACCGCCAGCACGTCCACGACGGCATCCACGGCGCGGACTGCTTCGTCGCGCCGACGGGCGCCATGCTGCAAGGCTTCGCGCGCTGCTACGGCGCCCATGCGTGGTCGCAGGCAATCCACAACGGCCGCGACGCCTCACGCTTCGCGCCGGCGCCCAAGCGGCCGTTCGTGTTCGCCGCCGGCCGCGTCTGGGACGAGGCGAAGAACCTGGCCCTGCTGGACGCGATCGCGCCGCGGCTTGCATGGCCGACACTGATCGCGGGCGCAACGCGCAGCCCCACGGGTCGGGAGACACGCCCGGAACACGCGCGCGGTCTCGGCCCGCTTCCGCCGGCCGTCGTGGCGCGGTACATGGCGCGGGCGCCGATCTATGCGCTGCCGGCGCGCTACGAGCCGTTCGGACTGTCGGCCGTGGAAGCGGCGCTGTCCGGCGCGGCGTTGGTGCTTGGCGACATTTCCACGCTGCGCGAGGTCTGGGCCGACGCGGCGGTGTTTGTCGATCCCGATGATGCCGAGGCGCTGGCGGACGTCATCAACCGGCTCATCGCGCATCCTGCGCAGCGCCTAGATTACGCGCAGGCGGCACAGCTCCGCGCGCGGCGCTACACCGCCGAGCGCATTGCCGAACGGTATCTTGATCTTTACAACCGGCTCCGTGAACGCCGCCGCGCTCCCGCTGCGCCGGCGAGGGAGAGCGCCTGATGCGCGTGTGTCTGTTCTGCCATTCATTGGTGAGCGACTGGAACCACGGAAACGCGCATTTCCTGCGCGGCGTCGTGCGGGAGCTGATCCGCCTCGGTCACGACGTGCGCGTGTACGAACCGGCGGATGGCTGGTCGCGGCGACACCTCGCGCAGGAGCACGGCGCGGCGGCGCTGCAATGGTATGAGCAGGCATACCCGGAGCTGTCCAGCATCACGTACGAGATGGATGAGCTCGATCTCGAACAAGCGATCGGCGCTGCGCACCTGGTGCTCGTGCACGAATGGACCGACCCGGCGCTGGTGAATCGCATCGCAACGCATCACGCGCGGCATCCGCGCGAGCGTCGCCGCATCCTCTTTCATGACACGCACCATCGCAGCATCACGCGGCCGGAGGCTTTGGCAGCGCTCGAGCTGATGCGCTACGACGGCGTGCTCGCGTTCGGGCGCATCGTGGCGGAGCATTACCGCGCGCAAGGGTGGGCGCGGCGCGTGTGGGTCTGGCACGAGGCGGCGGACACGAGCGTGTTTCGTCCGCGGCCGGGCATCGAACCGCAGGCGGACTTGGTCTGGATCGGCAACTGGGGCGACGAGGAACGCACAGCCGAGCTTGAGACGTTCCTGCTCGAACCGGCGCGCAAGCTCGGCCTGTCCGGGACGGTCTATGGCGTGCGTTACCCGCGCGCCGCGCGCACCGCGCTGCGCCGCGCGGGGCTGCGCTACGGCGGCTATCTCCCGAACCATCGCGTGCCGGCCGTCATGGCGCAGCATCGGATGACGGTGCACGTGCCGCGCCGGCCGTACGTCGCGACGCTGCCCGGCATTCCCACCATTCGGCCGTTCGAGGCGCTTGCGTGCGGCATGCCGCTGGTCAGCGCTCCGTGGCGCGATGATGAAGCGTTGTTCGAGGTGGGGCGCGACTTCCTGATGGTGCACGACGGCGCCGCCATGACGCGCGCGCTCCAGCAGTTGCGCGACGCGCCTGCCCAGCGGCGGCGGCTCGCGCAGCACGGCCGATCGTGCATCATGCGCCACCACACTGTCGCGCATCGCGTGTGCGAGCTGCTGGCGATCTGCCGCGAGCTGGATCTGCCCACCACCCCCGAACGAGCCGCGCATGCACCGGCGCGGGCGCATCGACAGGACCACCACACGATTGCGAGGCCCGGATGAAACTGGCGTTCTTCGGCTCATCGCTGCTCTCGGCCTACTGGAACGGCGCGGCGACGTACTGGCGCGGCATCATCCATGCGCTGTCGCAGCGCGGCCACCAGGTCACGTTCTACGAACCCGACACGCTCGACCGCCAGCAACATCGCGACATCGCCAACCCGAGCTGGGCGCGCGTGGTGGTGTATCCGTGCCGGTGCGAAATGGATGCGCTGGTCGCCGTGGGCGATGCGGTCGGCCGTGACGACGTGATCATCAAGTGCAGCGGCGTGGGTATTTACGATGAACTGCTCGAAAGCGCGGTGCTGGAACGGCGCAGGCCGGGTCAGGTCGTTGCGTTCTGGGATGTGGATGCGCCCGCGACGCTGGACCGCATGCAGCGCGATCCTGAAGATTCGCTGCGCCGCCTGGTGGAGGCGTACGACCTGGTGCTGACCTACGGCGGCGGCGAGCCGGTCGTGAAGGCGTACCGCGCGCTGGGAGCGCGCGACTGCGTGCCGATTTACAACGCGGTCGATCCGCGGACGCATTATCCGGTGCCCGCCGAGCCGCGCTTCATGGCGGACCTGGCATTTCTGGGCAATCGCCTGCCGGATCGGGAAGCGCGCGTGGCGGAGTTCTTTCTCAAGCCGGCGGAGATGTGCGCATCGCGGCGGTTTCTGCTGGGCGGCAGCGGCTGGTCCGACAAGGCCGAGGTGCGCGAGTTGGCGAACGTGGTGTATCTCGGTCACGTCTACACGACGATGCACAACGCGTTCAACTGCACGCCGCGGGCGGTGCTGAACGTCAGTCGGGAAAGCATGGCGCGCTGCGGGCATTCGCCGGCGACGCGCGTGTTTGAGGCGGCGGGCGCAGGTGCGTGCATAATCACGGATGCGTGGCCGGGGTTGGAGCGGTTTCTGGAGCCGGGCGTCGAGGTGCTGGTGGCCGACAGCGGCGAGGCGGTGGCGGCGCATCTGGAGCGTTTGACGCCGGAGCGGGCGGCGCGCATTGGGCGCGCGGCGCGGGCGCGCGTGCTGCGCGAGCACACGTACGAGCATCGGGCGGCGGAGCTGGAGCGGGTGCTGGCGCGATATCTGCCCGTCAGTGGATCGTCCAGTGTGCAGGGTGTGGAGGTGCCATGACGGTTGCGCGTGCGACAGACCGGCCGCTGCGCATCACGATTCTGGGGCTGTCGATCACCAGCTCGTGGGGCAACGGTCACGCGACGATCTTTCGAGCATTGGTGCGCGCGCTGGTGCGTCGCGGTCACGAGGTGTGCTTTCTGGAGCGCGACGTGCCGTGGTACGCGGCCAATCGTGACCTGGGCGCGCCGCAGCGTGATGTGTATGGCCGCGTGCATCTGTACCGCGATCTGACGGAGCTGCGCGAGCGACACACCGAGGCCGTGCGCGACGCGGACCTGGCGATCGTCGGATCGTATGTGCCGGACGGGGTCGACGTCGGCGAATGGGTGATGCGCACAGCATCCGGCGTCCGCGCGTTCTACGACATTGACACACCCATCACGCTCGCGAAGCTGGAGCGCGGCGAGGAGGAATACATCAGCGCGGAGCTGCTGCGGCGTTACGATGTGTATTTCACGTTCACGGGTGGCCCCGTCCTCGAACAGTTGCGAACGCGCTGGGACGCCGCGCGGGTGCAGCCACTCTACTGCTGCGTCGATCCGCAGCACTATTATCCGGAGCCGATCGCGCGCGAGCAGGATGTCGACCTGGGCTACATGGGCACGTACAGCGCGGATCGTCAGCCGAAGCTGGAGCGGATGCTGATTGAGCCGGCGCGGCACATGTCCGCGGGGCGTTTCGTCGTGGCTGGTCCGCAGTATCCGGAGACGATCGCGTGGCCGGCGAACGTGCGGCGGATCGAGCATCTACCGCCGGATGCGCACCGCGCGTTCTACCATCGGCAACGGTTCACGTTGAATCTCACGCGCGACGCGATGGTGGCGACGGGGCACGCGCCGAGCGTGCGCCTGTTCGAGGCGGCGGCGTGCGGGACACCGGTGATCAGCGATTCGTGGGCCGGCCTGGAGACGTTCTTCAAGCCGGGCGAAGAGATTCTCGTCGCGGAGGAGGCATCGGATGTGCATCGTTACCTGGAAGAACTCGACGAATCGACGCGCCGCGCGATCGGCGAGCGCGCCAGGCAGCGCGTTCTCGCCGAGCACACCGCCGAGCATCGGGCGCGACAGATCGAGAGGCAGGTGCGGACGTTGGCTTGGTCGGAGAAGTCTCACGTTTTCGGTTCCGACGACGGCGGCGAAGCGGTCCATCCGCGACTTGAGATCTGAAGTCTGAAATATCCTCACATGGAGGTGCACCGCGAGATGTCGATCACCGGTAGAGATCGCATGGCGCAGCAGGTGCGGTCGCTGGGGCCGTGGTTTCACAACCTGCATCTGCCCGACGGCACGCAGACGGCGCCGGACCATTTCCTGGGCGACTTTCCACGGCTGATGTGGGAGAAGTTCGCGCATGCGATCCCGCGCGATCTGGCGGGCTGGAGCGCGTTGGACATTGGCTGCAACGCCGGTTTCTACAGCTTCGAGCTGGCGCGGCGCGGGGCGCGGGTGACGGCGATCGATCACGACGAGCGTTACCTGCACCAGGCGCGGTGGGCGGCAGAGCAGTTCGATCTGGCGGGCCGGATCGCGTGGCGGCAGCTTGACGTGTACCAGGTGCCGGAGCTGGAGACGGATTTCGACCTGGTGCTGTTCATGGGCACGCTGTATCACTTGCGCTATCCGTTGCTGGCGATGGATCTGGTGGCGCGGTGCGTGCGGCGGCTGATGGTGTTTCAGACGCTGACGATGCCGGGGCCGGCGGGTCCGGGCTACGACACGGCGGCGGTGGACCCGCCGATCCAGGAGCGCACGTACATGCTGGCGTCGGGCTTTCCAAAGATGGCGTTCATCGAGCATCGTCTGTCAGGTGATCCGACGAACTGGTGGGTTCCGAATGCGGCGTGCGTTGAGGCAATGCTGCGCTCGACGGGGATGCGCGTGGTTGAGCGGCCGTCGTCGGAGCTGTACGTGTGCGAGCCGGCGCCGGAACTGGCTGGCGGGGGGCGCGTGGTGCGGGCGGTGCGGCTTGCATGATCGGCGGCGGCGGGTTGCATCTTCTGCGGAATCGGCCCACGCGAATTGCGGCCGGCTGCTGTGGAACGTCGGTGCGCGGTCCTACTAAAATCGCTCGATGAGCGAAGTGATCAACCGCAACGAGGTGCGGCTCATCGGGCTGTCGCGCAGTGGCACGCACGCGATCTCTCACTGGATCATGGCGCAGCTCGATGGGCGGGTCTGTTTCCTGAATTGTGCCGAGGGCAAGGCCAATCCTTACGCGACCGCTCGGCCGATGGGTCATGGTCTGCCTTATGAGACCCAGGGGCTGGATCTGGATCTCGAAGCCGAGCGCGCCCGTCGCTTCAGGGCGAAGGATTGGCTGCTGTTCACGCATGAGGACAGCTTTCTTGGGCATGCGTGCAGTGACGTGTATGAGCAGCATCACGATACGTGGGTGGGCCGTTCGGCGCGGCGGGTGGACGTGCTGGTGCTGCGCGATCCGTTCAATCTTTTCGCGTCGCGTCTGCGTCGGCCGGCGGGAATGGTCAAGCCGGCCGCGGCGATGCGCATCTGGAAGCAGCACGCGCGGCAGTTCACGCGCGGGCCGCGTAGCTTGCGTCACGGGCCGGTGCTGATCAGCTTCAACCGCTGGTTCAGCGACCGCACCTACCGCCAGCGCCTCGCTGAGCGCCTCGGTTTCGCCTTCACCGACAAGGGACGCGAGCGCGTGCCGAGCGTGTTCGGCGGCAGCTCGTTCGACGGGTTGCAATACGACGGCCGGGCGGAGCGGATGAAGGTGCTGGAGCGATGGAAGACGATGACGGACGATGAACCGTATCTGGCGCTGTTTGACGAGGAGGCGCGGGCGCTGTCGGAGGCGGTGTTCGGCGATCCGCCGCCGGTGTTCACGCAGCAGGCGGCGCGCGGTGAGCGCGGGCGGCGCGCCACGGAAGCGGCTGCGTCGATGCGGACGTGAGCGCGCCGGTTGTTGAAGGTGACGCGCGGCCTGGATGCGCTCATGGTGTGCGCCGGCTGGTGGAATCCCGCCCTTCACCGCGCTCAGGATGGCGTGAGGCGGGCGATCGAACGCATGGCAAAGTGGGGGGCGCCCTGATTGTGATCGGCTTGTGCAGTTGCCACAGTGTGGCGGCTTGCGATGTTCGTGCGCGTTGGGCGCATTGAATGGCTGACACGTGACAGGCGCGTCGTACCCTGTGCGCGGGCCGGTACGTGGAGGTGGATGCAACGGCGTTGCGCATGCGGCGCGGCGTTCGACTCGAGGTTGCGCGCCTGGGGGAGGTTGGCCGGAGTGAACGATGCGACCCACGTTCGGCCCGTATTCCAACTTCGTGGCGCGCGGGAGTGTAATCTTGCTCCTGTTGATGATCGCCGGCGGCCTCATCCTGGTCTGGGCCTTCAGCCAATCAACCTATGCCACCGCGACGCTGGCGCCGCCGCCGCAGCCCGTGCCCTTCAGCCACGCGCATCACGTCGCCGGCCTCGGCATCGACTGCCGCTACTGCCACAGCTCCGTCGAACAATCCGCCTTCGCCGGCATGCCCTCCACCGACACGTGCATGAATTGCCACAAGGAGATCTGGACCAGCGCCGAGCTGCTCGCGCCCGTGCGCGAGAGCTGGCGCAGCGGTGAACGTATCGAGTGGACGCGCGTGTACAACGTGCCGGACTTCGTCTTTTTCAACCATTCGGTTCACGTGCAGAGCGGCATCGGGTGCGTGACCTGTCACGGCCGCGTCGACCGGATGCCGCTGATGTACGAGGCGCGGCAGATGTACATGAGCTTCTGCCTGGACTGCCATCGCAACCCGGAGCAGTTCGTGCAGCCGCGCGAGACGGTGTTCGACATGGACTGGCAGCCGCCGCCCGATCGCGAGGCGATGGGACGCCGACTGGTCGAGGAATACCACATCGACACGCACGGATTGACCGACTGCACAGCGTGTCATCGGTGAGAGGCGTGGCGGATGGCAGTTGCGGATGGTGGAGGGATCGCCGCTGCGGGTGGTTGGCCCGCGAGGTGGCGCACGGGGTAACGACGAGCGCGAAATGATGGGTGCAAGAACGTGACAGCGCACAATCGGAACAATCCGCCATCCGCCATCCGCCATTCGCCATCGCCTCCCACCGGCAAGACGTTCTGGCGGAGCCTGGACGAGCTTGCGGACACCGCGGAGTTCCGGCGCTGGCTGCAGCGGGAGTTCCCGGCCGGCGCGTTCGATCGGCTCGAGGGTGTGAGTCGGCGGCAGTTTCTCAAGGCGATGGCGGCGTCGTTCGTGCTCATGGGCGCGCTGCCGGGCTGTGGCAACGAGCAGCGCCAGAAGATCGTGCCTTACGTGAGCGAACCGGCAATCGTGCCGGGCGAAGCATTGTTCTATGCAACGACGCTCACGCACGTGGGCTTCGGCATGGGCGTGCTCGCGGAGAGTCACACCGGCCGACCGACGAAGATCGAAGGGAACGCGGCGCATCCCGCCAGCCTCGGCGCCACCGATGTGTTTCGGCAGGCGGCGGTGCTGACGCTTTACGATCCCGACCGCTCGCAGGCGGTGCGGCGCGACGGCAGCGTCAGCACGTGGAACGATTTCACCGGCGCGCTGCGCGAGCGGCTGCGTCGCGCGGAAGCGAGCGACGGCAGGGGCGTGCGGTTGCTGACGGGGCGCGTGACCTCGCCGACGCTGCTCGCGCAGATCGGCGAGCTGCTCGATCGCTTGCCCGGGGCGCGGTGGCACCGGCACGAGCCGACGGAGGATTACGGCGCCGAGATTGCGGCAAACGTCGCGTTCGGGCGGCGCGTGCAGCCGGTGTATCACTTCGAGCATGCGGCGCGCATCCTCTCGCTGGACGCGGATTTTCTTTTCGCGATGCCCGGAAGTGTGCGCTATGCGCGGGACTTCGCGGATCGACGGCGCGTGCGCGAGGGAGCGGGGATCGATGCGGACCGGATGAACCGGCTTTATGTGGCCGAGCCGGGCGTGTCGATGACCGGCGCGAATGCGGACAATCGGTTGGCGGTGAGCGCGCGGCACGTCGCGGCGGTGGCGCGGGAGGTGGGGGAGCAGTTGGGCGTGTCGGTGCCGGCGCGGGCTGAGCAGCGGAGCCCGCCGCAGGCGGTGACGCGCTGGGCGCGCATCGTGGCGGAGGATTTGCAGGCGCACCGCGGTGAAGCGCTGGTGCTCGCGGGACCGACGCAGCCGGCGTGGGTGCATGCGCTGGTGCACCTGATCAACGAGACACTCGAAGCGCACGGGCGGGCGGTCGCATCGGTGGAGCCGTTCGATGTGGCGACCGCGCACACGCCGGGCACGCTGGCGGAGCTGACCGAGGCGATGGCGGCCGGGGAGGTCGAGACGCTGTTGATTCTCGATGCGAATCCGGTTTACACCGCGCCGTACGATCTGAACTTCGCCGCGCATCTTCAGCGCGTGCGCTTCACCGCGCACATGGGGTTGTATCGGGACGAGACGGCGCGGCGGTGCCGGTGGCATGCGCCGTTGGCGCACGAGTTGGAGACATGGAGCGATGCGCGGGCGTATGACGGCACGGCGTCGATCGTGCAGCCGTTGATCGAGCCGATGTATCGCGGCCAGTCGCCGCACGTGCTGTTTGCGACGATGCTTGGCGAGGCGGTGCCGGACGATCGGGAGGTGGTGCGCGCGTACTGGCGGCAGTGGTTCGGCGAGGACGACTTCGAGCAGTGGTGGCATGACGTGCTGCGCAGCGGCGTGGTGCCGGGGACCGAGGCGGCGGCGGTGAACGTGTCGGTCGATCGTCAGGCGGTGGAGGCGGCGGTGGCGCGCGGGTTGGGTGAGTCGGCGATGGAGCCGGAGGAGAACGGGGCGCTGGAGCTGACGTTCGCGCCCGATCCGACGGTGTGGGACGGCCGGTATGCGAACAATGGCTGGTTGCAGGAGCTGCCCAAGTCGCAGACGACGCTGACGTGGGACAACGTCGCGACGTTCGCGCCGGCCACGGCCGAGCGCCTGGGTATCGAATCGCAGCGCATGGTGGAGCTGACGATCGGCGATCGAACGTTGCGCGCCGCAGCGATGCTGCTGCCTGGTCAGGCGGAGAACACGGTGACGCTGTCGCTGGGTTACGGGCGCGAGGCGGCGGGCAGCGTCGGTGATGGCCTTGGATTCAACGCCTATCAACTGCGCCACAGCGAAGCGAGCTGGCGGCGCGGCGGCGTGCGCGGGCGCGCGACCGGCGAGCGTTATCCGCTGGCGGCGGTGCAACTGCATCACACGCTGGAAGGGCGCGACATGGTGCGGCGCGGGACGATCGAGCAGTTCCGCGAGAACCCGCGCGCCGTTGCGCACGAGGCGGAAGACTCGTCGGCGCTGCGCCTGTCGCTCTATCCGGAGTACGAGTACGAGGGGCAGCAGTGGGGCATGAGCATCGACCTGACCACGTGCATCGGATGCAGCGCATGCACGATCGCGTGCCAGGCGGAAAACAACATCCCCGTGGTCGGCAAGGCGCAGGTGCGCACCGGCCGGGAGATGCACTGGCTGCGCGTCGATCGCTATTACGAAGGCGCGCGCGACGCGCCGGCGATGCTGCATCAGCCGGTGCTGTGCATGCATTGCGAAAAGGCGCCGTGCGAGCTGGTCTGCCCCACCGCCGCGACCAAGCACAGCCACGACGGCCTGAACGAAATGGTCTACAACCGATGCATCGGCACGCGCTACTGCTCCAACAACTGCCCCTACAAGGTGCGCCGGTTCAATTTCTACGACTACATGGATGAGCTTTCGGACACCGAGCAGATGGTGATGAACCCGCAGGTCAGCGTCCGCGGCCTCGGCGTGATGGAAAAGTGCACTTACTGCGTGCAGCGCATTCGCGCAGCCGGGATCGAGGCGCGGAAGGAGAATCGATCCGTCCGCGACGGCGAAGTGGTCACCGCCTGCCAGTCGGTCTGCCCGACCAACGCGATCACCTTCGGCGACATCAATGACCCCGATACGCGCGTGGCGCAGGAAAAGCGCCAGCCGCACGATTACGGCATGCTGGCGGAACTGAACACGCAGCCGCGCACGACATACCTGGCCGGCGTGACGAATCCGAACCCGGCGCTGGCGGCGGTGGTGAATGGGGAAGGAGGGTAGGAATGTCGCAATGTCCAAGCACAAGTGCCCTAAACGCCTTTTCAACCCCTCCCCCTCGAGGGGGAGGCAGGGAGGGGGTGAGCGCTTGAACACCAGGCGCGCTGGCTTTGCCGAAGCGCTGCTGAACTTCAAGCCCTCACCCTCCCCTGGCCCCTCCCTCAAGGGGGGGGTTGAGAGCGCAAAGCGTCGGCGCATCGTTGTGTCATTTGTGATTCGACATTCATTCGACATTCGTGTTTTCGCCATTCGACATTGACCCATGACCACCGACATCGGCACAACCTCCGCGCACGAGTTGGCGCAGGTGCTGCATCCGGGGCAGACTTACGAGTCGGTCACGCGTCGGGTCGTCGGTGTGCCCACGGCGCGGCCGGGTTGGGTGTGGGTGGCCGGGCTCGGGTTGGCGCTGGCGGCGACGGGCATGATGGCCGTTGCCATCGCCGTGCTGCTCGCGCTGGGCGTGGGTGTGTGGGGGATTCGCATTCCCACGGCGTGGGGGTTCGCGATCGTCAACTTCGTCTGGTGGATCGGCATCGGTCATGCCGGCACGCTGATCTCCGCGATCCTGTTGCTGGTCAAGCAAACGTGGCGCAACTCGATCAACCGATTGGCGGAGGCGATGACGCTGTTCGCCGTTGCGAACGCGGGGCTGTTTCCGTTGTTGCACCTGGGGCGCATCGAGCGGTTCTATTACCTGCTGCCGTACCCGAACACGATGGGCCTCTGGCCGCAGTGGCGCAGCCCGCTGGTGTGGGACGTGATCGCGGTGCTGACGTATTTCACGGTGTCGCTGCTGTTCTGGTATATCGGATTGATTCCTGATCTCGCATCGCTGCGCGAGGTGGCGCGGCGCAGGTGGGCGCGGCGGCTCAGCGGCGTGTTCGCGCTGGGGTGGCGCGGTTCGGGCCGACACTGGCAGCGCCATCAGATGCTTTACCTGCTGCTGGCCGGGCTTGCGACGCCGCTGGTCGTGTCGGTGCATTCCATCGTGTCGCTGGATTTCTCCACCGCCATCGTGCCGGGCTGGCACTCGACCGTATTCCCGCCTTATTTCGTGGCCGGGGCGATCTTCTCCGGATTCGCGATGGTGCTCACGATCGCGGTGCCGCTGCGCGTCGTGTTCGGCTTTCAGGACATCATCACGACGCGCCACCTGGACAACATGGGCAAGATCATGCTCGTGAGCGGGTTGATCGTCGCCTACGGCTACGTGATGGAAGGGTTCACCGCATGGTTCAGCGGCGAGCAGTATGAGCGGTTCATGCTCCAGTTCCGCGTCGCCGGCGAGTGGGCGCCGATCGTCTGGGTTACGATCCTCTGCAACGTCGTCGCGGCGCAGGCGCTGTGGTTCAACCGCGTGCGCCGCAGCGGCCTGGCGCTGTTCATCGTCGCGCAGTTCGTGAACGTCGGCATGTGGACGGAGCGCTACATGATCGTGGTGATGAGCCTGATGCGCGATTACGTGCCGTCGCGCTGGGGCACGTACCTGCCCACGGTCTGGGACTGGATGCTTTTCCTCGGATCACTGGGGTTTTTCCTGCTGCTTCTGCTGCTGTTCATTCGGCTGGTGCCGATCATCCCGGTGTACGAGCTGCGCGAGCTGATTCATCGCCAGCACGAGGCGGGTGGTGAAGCGGAGCGGACACCGCACCAGCGCGAGCCGCGCGAGCCGCCGCCGCGCCGCGTGGACGACGATCAGCTTCATGGCATCGCGGCGGTGTTCGCGCATCCCGAACAGTTGATCGACGCGGCGCGGCGCACGCGCGACGCGGGCTACCGCCGGTTCGATGCGTACACGCCGATGCCGCTGCCGGACCTGCCGAATGCGATGGGCCTCGGGCGGACAGCGATGCCGCTGATCGTGCTGATTGGCGGCGCGCTCGGCGCGGGCGGGGCGTACTTCATGCAGTGGTACGCGGCGGTGATCGACTACCCGTGGAACATTGGCGGCCGGCCGCTGCACAGTTGGCCGTCGTTCATTCCGTTGACGTTCGAGCTGGGCGTGCTCGGCGGGGCGCTGGCGGGTGTGGTCGGACTGATCGTGTTGAATCGTTTTCCGCAGCCGTACCACCCGATGGTGAACGTGGCCGGCTTCGAGCGGGCGCAGCAGGATCGTTTCTTCCTGTGTATCGAGCGCGACGATCCGCGGTTCGATCGGGAGGAGACGTGGCGGTTCTGCGCGCAGTTCGAGGCGGAGGATGTGACGGAGGTGCCCAAGTGATGCGGCGTGCGGCCGCTGCGCGCGGCTTCGTGGGATTCGGCAGGCGTCTGCCAGGCCGCACGCGGCTCTGGGCGGTCGCGCTGCTCGCGGCGGTGTGCGTGGCCGGGTGTGATGAGGAGCGGGGGATGTATCGACAGCAGAAGAAAGATCCGTTGGAGGCGTCGGCGTTTTTCGAGGACGGCGGCGTGTCGCGTCATCCGCCGCGCGGGACCGTTGCGGCCGTGCCGGTGCGGGACTGGGCGGATCGCCGGGCGCGCATCGAAAGTGACGGCGATGGGGGCCAGCCCGTGCCGCGGGAAGAGCGTGCGTCGTTGCCGCCGATGGCGCAGCTTCGCTTCGGGCAGGAGCGCTTCAACATCTGGTGCGCACCGTGTCACGGCATGGCGGGGTACGGCGACGGGATGATCGTGCGGCGCGGCTATCCCGCGCCATCGTCATATCACATCGAGCGCCTGCGCGACGCGCCGGATTCGTATTACCAGGAGGTGATCCGGACGGGGCTGGGCAAGATGCCGTCCTATGCCGACCACGTGAGCGAGCGCGAGCAGACGACGATCATCGCCTACATCCGCGCGCTGCAGCTCAGCCAGCGCGCGCCGGTGGAGGCGCTGTCCGCCGAGCAGCGCCGCCATCTGGAGGAGGCGGCAGGAGAAATGAGGCCGTGAACGGCGAACTTTCATTTTCCGGTGATCTGCGGCGATGGGCGCGGCTGATGCTGCTGGTCGGCGCGGCGGCGCTGCTCGTGCTGCTGGCACTGGCGGCGCTGGATCCGGCGGCGTTCTTTCACGCGTGCCTGTTCGCGTTCATGCTCTGGCTGGGCGTGCCGATCGGGTGCATGGCGATCCTGATGACGCATCAACTCACGGGAGGCCGATGGGGGTGGAGCCTGCGCGGGTTGCTGGAGCCGGGGGTGCGCACGCTGCCGCTGCTGGTGGTGCTGTTCGTGCCGGTGGCGATCGGGTTGCCGTGGCTGTACGAGTGGACGCACGAAGCGGCGGTGATCGAGAGCGCTGTGCTGCGCGCCAAGACGGGGTATCTGAACGTGCCGTTCTTTTTCGTGCGCGCGGTGGTGTTCTTTGCGGTGTGGTTGTCGTGGGGGCTGTTGCTGGTGCGGTGGGTGACGGCCGGGGCATCGGCGCGGCTGCGCTACCGCTGGTCGGCGGCGGGGCTCATCGTGCTGGTGCTGACGACGACGTTCGCGGGGATCGACTGGGTCGGCTCGCTCGAGGCGGAGTGGTACTCGAGCATGTTCGGACTCTACATTTTCATCGCGCAACTGCTCACCGCCTACACCGTGATCATCATTCCCGTGCTCGCGTGGCGGCAGCACCACGGCCAGGCCATGGACGCGGAGCTGATGCGCGACATGGGCAATCTGCTGCTGATGCTGGTGGTGCTGCACGCGTACGTGGCGTTCTCGCAGTTCTTCATCATCTGGAACGGCAACCTGCCGCACGAGGTGGCGTGGTACGTGCCGCGGCTCGAGGGCGTGTGGCTCGGTTTTGCGCTGGTGATCATCTTCGGTCATTTCATGCTGCCGTTCGCGGCGCTGCTGTTTCGTCACGTCAAGCAGACGCCGCGCATGCTGATGGCGGTGGCGGGGTGGGTGTTCGTGGCGCAGGTGTTGGAGACGGCGTGGTTCGTGCTGCCGTCGGCGGAGGGCATCGGGGCGGCGGGCGCGCTGATGGCGGTAGCGGCGCTGGTCGGGTTCGGGGGGGTGTGGCTGGCGCTGTTCCTGTGGCAGACCGGCCGAAGCGCGCCGACGGGAGGTGAGCATGGGTGATCAACCGCACGACAGCGCGCATGGCGGCGTCCATGAATATCACCACGAGAAGGCGCAGCCGCCCAGCCGCGCCGAGATCGAGAAGGGGCATCTGGCGGAGACGGCGAACACGCGGGGGCTGTGGATCTTCGGGGGCTTGTTGCTGGTGGGGCTGGTACTGGCGGTGGTGGTGGCGTCCGGTGTGTTGTGGATGTACTCGGGTCACAACGTGTATCGCGCGCGGCGCGGGATCGAGGCGGCGTTGCCGACGGGGCTGCCGGCGCCGGGGACGGCGCACTGGGTGAATCCGTCGCGCGATCTGGAAGCGCTGCGCCGCGCGCAGGCGGGTCGGCTGGAAGGTTACGGATGGATGGACCGGGAGGCGGGGATGGCGCGCATTCCGATCGAGGCGGCGATGACGATACTGGCGGAGCGCGCGGAAGCGGATGCGGGTGGTGCGGGGCAGCAAGGCGAGGGGTCGCGGTCGTTGATCGAGCGTGACGCGGAACAAGGAGGTGGGTTGTGAGGCAGGGGTTGGTCAATGATCCGGAGCTTCGCTGCGCTCAGCACCGGCTTGGGGG
>JBMCXL010000020.1:0-17671 GCA_048621015.1 Phycisphaeraceae bacterium | reverse complement strand
CCGAACATTTCGCCGACCGCCTGCACGCAGCCTGTCGTGAGAAAGGCGCGCCGGTCTGTGTCGGGCTCGACCCGGTGTTCGACCGCCTGCCGGACGAGCTCAAACAGGCAGGCAACGAAGTACAGGCGATCGAAACGTTCTGCCACGAAGTCATCGACGCGGTGGCGCCGCACGTGCCTTGCATCAAGGTGCAGTCGGCGTGCTTCGAGCGCTACCGCGCGCCGGGATTCGAGGCGATGTTCCGCGTGATCGAGGCGGCGCGGCGACCGGGACTGGTGGTGATCCTCGATGCGAAGCGCGGCGACATCGGCCTGAGCGCTTCGCACTATGCCGCGGGCCTGCTGGAAGGCGCGCCCGGTGTCGACGCGCTGACCGTGCACAGCTATCTCGGCGACGATTCGCTTCAGCCGTTCATCGACGTCGCCGCGCGCACGGGCAAGGGCCTGTTCCCGCTGGTGCGCACGAGCAACCCCGGCGGCGACGGCTTGCAGGGCCTGACGCTGCAGGACGGGCGCACCGTCGCGGAAGCGGTCGCGGACATGGTCACGCAGCTCGGGGCGCAGGCCGGCTGCGTCAGCGCATCGGGCTACAGCCTGCTCGGCGCGGTGGTCGGCGCGACCAAGCCGACCGAGTTCGTCGCGCTGCGCCGGCAGATGTGGCGGCAGGTGTTTCTCGTGCCGGGTTTCGGCGCGCAGGGCGGCGCGCTGGAGTCGCTGCGCCACTGCTTCCATGCCGACGGCACCGGCGCGCTCGTCAGCGCCAGCCGCTCGGTGATCTTCGCGTATCAGGACAGCGCCGATGCGTCGTGGCGGGATGCGGTGGCCACGGCGGCGCGGGATTTGCACGAACAGATCGCGGCGTTGCTCGCCAGCGGCGCGGCCGAGCATTGAGTGCCGGTCGGCGCATGCGTAACCTGTAACGCAACGTCCCATCGCGGCTCCGGGGCGACCTGATACGAGGTGCAGCCATGGCGCAGCTCACGGCGGGAGACGTGGATCAGCGGAACGATCGGCCGCTGCGCATCGCGATGCTCGCGCCGATCACCTGGTGCGTGCCGCCGACCGGCTACGGGCCGTGGGAGCAGGTGGTCTACAACGTCACGGAAGGGCTGGTGGCGCGGGGGCACGAGGTGACGCTGTTCGCGGCAGCGGGCTCGCGCACCTCGGCGCGGCTGGTCGAAACGGTGCCGCACGCGTTCGAGCAGTGGCCCGAGCAACAGAAGCAGCGCCCGCGCCGCTTCGACCCCGAGACCGGCTTGCTCGAAGGCCCACCCGACTTCCGCGCGCTGGAGCAGCAGCACATCGCCACCTGCCTGGAGCACGTGGCGGACGGCGGGTTCGACGTGGTGCATTCGCATCTGCACGTACACGCGCTGGTGTTCTCGCGGCTGATTCCGTGCCCGCTCGTCTCGTCATTGCACGGCGCGGCGTGGGTGCGCGCCATGCATCCGGTGTTCGATCGGTACAGGGATCTGCCGTTCGTCTCGCTCTCCGACGCCGAGCGCACGCTCAAGCCGGACCTGAACTACGTCGGCACGGTCTACAACGGCGTGAATCTGGCGCGCTTTGCCTTCGAGAAGAACAAGTCGGACTACCTGTTGTTCGCCGGGCGTCTCTCACCGGAGAAGGGCGCGGCCGAGGCGGTGCGCATCGCGCAGTTGGCGGGCGTGCCGCTGCGCATGGCGGGCATGGTCGAGCCGCAGCACGAGGATTACTTCGAGCGCGAGATCAGGCCGCACATCGACGGCGAACAAGTGCAGTATCTTGGCCTGCTGTCGCAGAAGGATCTGGCGGTGCAGTATCGCCAAGCGCGGGCGGTGCTGTTTCCGATCTCGTGGTGCGAGCCGTGCAGCATGGTGGGCATCGAGGCGCAGGCGTGCGGCACGCCGCTCATCGGCACGCGCTTCGGCTATTTGCCGGAGCTGATCCGCGACGGCGAGACGGGTTTCCTGGTGGACACGGTGGAGCAAGCGGCCGCGGCGGTGGCGAAGCTGGACACGATCGACCCGGCCGCGTGCCGGCGCAACGTGGCCGAGCGGTTCTGTATCGAAACGATGGCCGCGGGCTACGAGCGCGTGTTCCGGCAGGTGGTCGAGGCGCATGCCACCATGGGCGCCGCGCCCGCCGCGTTGAACGGTCGCCTCGCGGACGGTCGGCGCAACCCTGCGCAAGCCGCGCCGACTCGCCCTCCGCGGGGATGAGACCACGGCGATCTGCGATCGCCCGCTAAACAACAAGGCGATTTCACCGCCTGCGCATTTATCGCAGCACTTATTACTCGTAGCCCGGCAGGTAATCGCGCTCCGCCTCGAACATCTCCAGCGCCATCTGCTTGATCTCGGCGGGCGTGCAGACCGCGGCGCTGAGCGGGTCGAGCAGCAGCGCGTGGATCGCCGCTTCCTTGCTCTTGTGAATGCACGCCTCGGCAGCGAGATCGAACGTGCGCATGTTCCAATCGCACACCGCCGCCATCTGCCGCGGCAGCATGCCGAAGCGCGTGGGGTTGATGCCGGTGCGGTCGATCATGCAGGCGACCTCGACGCATCCATCGGCGGGCAGGTTGGTGATGAGTTGGCCGCCCCCGCCGTCGCCGGCGCGGTTCATCACGTTGCCGTGCACGCGGACGGGTGTGTCCTTCTCCCGGCCTTCGATGATCCACGCGGCGTATTCGTGCGTGCGCAGGCGTGCCAGTTCCTCCTCGCCGCTCAGGATGCGGTCGCGCTTCTCGTCCTGCGCCTTGCGCCAGTCGGGCCAGTTGTCGGCATAGAACGACGAGCCGCCGCGGTAGCCGTCGCGGCAGTAGGTCTGGCGCGTCTCGTCCGTCTTGCGGTAGTAAGGCAGATATTCCGAGAGGTGGCCGCTGCTCTCGGTGATGAACGCGCCGAAGTGCAGCATCATGTCGTAGCGCACGGGGTCGGACTCGTACACCTCGCCGGCGCGGTCCCTGACCTTTTCAAAAAGCGTGGGATAGAGGTCTTTCCCGCCGTGCTCGAGCTGGGTGAACCACGCCAGGTGATTGATGCCGGCGCACTTCCAGGTCAGCTCTTCGTAAGGCACCTCGGCGTCGCGTGCCAGCTTCTTGCTGGTGAGCTGAACGCTGTGGCACAGGCCGATGACGGGCATGGCGGGCACGGCCCGGCCGGCGGCGAGACACAGGATGCTCATCGGGTTGGTGTAGTTGAGCACGATGGCCTGCGGGCAGAGGCGCTCGGCGTCGCGCAGGATGTCCAGCCAGACGGGCACGGTGCGCAGCGCCTTGAACAGGCCGCCGGGGCCGATGGTATCGCCGATGCACTGGTCGATGCCGTACTTCAGCGGGATGTCGTTGTCGTGGCGCACGCAGTCGACGCCGGCCACGTCGATGGAGTTGATCAGGTAATCGGTGCCGGGCAGCGCTTCGGCGCGATCGGTGGTGGCGGTGACGGTCCAGCCGTCGGCCTTGCCGTAATGCTCGATCAGGCGCTGGACGATTTGCGCCATCGGCTTGAGCCGCCGCTCGTCGGTGTCGACCAGCGCGACCTCGCCGCGCTCGGCGCCGCCGATCGAGAGGATGTCGTTCATCAGCGGATGCGTGAAGTGGCTGCCCGCGCCGAGCATCGTGACCTTCACGGCACGCTGGAACGTGCCGGGCAGGCCCTCCTGGCGATGGTCGGCCCTGGTGTGGGCGGCGTGGCCCTGGGCGGCGGTGGACTGGGGGCTGGAGGCGGTGGTCATCGCGGGCTCCTGGTGCTGGGGGATCGACCCCGCGGCGGCGCGGGTGGTTTCGTACAATCGGTGACATTATGGAGGGGTCAACCTCCGCCAAAAAGGGGCAATTTGTGACACGGGAAGGACATTTTGTGATATGAGGCTGCCGCTCTACCAGCCGCCGGAAGCCGAGACGCTCTGGCGCGTGGTCGTGTCCGGCCAGGGGCGCGTGCCGCCGGGGCGGGCGTACTGGTTCGACAACGCCCGGCGCGAGCCGGCGGGGACGGTGGTGGTGCAGATCACCCTGGCGGGCCGGATGGTGCTGCGCGATGCGCTGGGCGAGCACGCCGTGGAGCCGGGGCAACTGGTGGTGTTCGTGCTGGGTGAGCCGACGAGTTATGGCTTGACCGATCGGCTGCGCGCGGCGCGGGCGGGATACGCCAGTCGCTGGCTGAACATGCAGGGCGCCGGCCTGCGGGCGCACGCCGATGCGCTGCGGCGTCAGCACGGGCCGGTGTTGAACGTGGGTTTGCGCGGGCCGCTGTTGGCGCAGATGGATGAGCTGGCCCAGATGGCGGCGCCGGCCGCGCCGGTGGTGCCGCGCGACATGGCCGCGGCGGTGCATCGGTTCTGGATGCAGTTGTTCGAGCTGGCCGAGCAGCGCCAGCAGCAGACGATGTCGCCCGCCGAGCGCGCGGTGCAGGAGATCGTGCGCCGGCCGCTTCAGCCATGGTCGCTCAAGGAACTGGCCGACCGCTACCAGTGCAGCCGCGAGCATCTCAGTCGCCTGTTCCGCCAGCGCACCGGCCGCACGCCCGCGGCCTACATCGCCGACGCGCGCCTGCGCCGCGCCATTCAACTCATCGAACAGACCGAACTGCCCATCACCGCCATCGTCGCGCAAGCAGGCTACACCAACACCCACACCCTCGCGCGCCACATCCGCCACGCCACCGGCCACTCCCCCACCGCGCTGCGCCACGCCACCCAACGCACCTGACCTCCACCCATCCCCTCGAAAGCCCACAGTCTCCCGACTGTGGGCGCTGCGGGCACACACTCCACACACCCCCTTCACACCGCCACCACCTCCCCCGTCCCGACAAACACCAACTTCCCCGCAATCACCTCTGCCTCCACGCGCAACACGCGCGCCAGCGCCGAGCGATACGCCTCGATCTGCGGCCGATACCGCTGCACCGCCGCGTCGCGCGCCGCCTCATCGCGCACGTCATCGGTCTTGAAATCGATCAGCGTCGCCTCCACCACCTCCCCCTTCGCATCATGCCGCACCGCGACGCGGTCGAACGTGCCGCGCAGCAGCTTCCCCTCGTGGCGCACCACGAACTCGCGCTCGCGCCAGAGCGTGTCCGCCCCGTGTCGGCGCAGCGCATCCCGCACCGCCTCGTGCGCCAGCATGACGTGCAGCGACGCCAACTCCGACTGCACCTCGCGCCGGCTCACCTCCGGCATGCGCTGCCGCGCCGCGTCCACCAGCGCATCGTCATCCGGCAGCGCACCGTCCTCACCCCAGAAACCGATCATCTCCAGCCACGTGTGAATCAACGTGCCGCGCTGCCGCGCCGCCGCGCCCTTCAGATCCAGCAGATCCGCTCCACCCACGCGACCCGCCGCCTCCAACGACGACGGACTGACCGTCAGCCACGATCGCCGCGCTTCAGCGCCCGGCCGCGCCAGGTGCAGCGCCAACACCTCCGGCTCGTGCTCCACCTCACGCGCCGTCGCATCCATCGGCCCCGCCCAGTCCGGCGCGCCGCGCTCGTAAAGCACTTCCCCGCCGGCCGGGTCTTCGGCCACGTTCGGATCACGCAGCGCCTCACGCACCACCGACGCCAGCGACTTGCTCAGCTTGCCGAACTTGCCGTTCTTGTTGAGCCTGCGCGGCTTGACGTACATGTGCAGCGCCTGCTTGGCGCGCGTCATCGCCACGTAAAGCGTGCACAAATCCTCGAACCGCTGACGATCGCGATGCTGCTCGAACGCCTCCTGCACCTCCGGCACCATCGCGCGGATCTGCTTCTCCGGGTTGCGATACACCGCGTGTACCGGACCCGTCGGCGTGTCCCGCTGCACGAGCACGCGCGTGTCCTCGCGCAGCAGCGCATCCAGCTCCGGCAGCACCACCGCGTCGAATTCCAGACCTTTTGAAGCGTGAATCGTCATCACGCGCACCGAAGCCGGCGCGGGCTCCTCCACGTTCGCCTGCGCCGCGAAGTCCACGAACCGCCCCGGCCGCAGGGGTTGCGCGGCGTCCGCTTCGTAACGCTCCGCCAATTCGATCAACTGGCTCAAGCGCGCGAGGCTGCGCGCATCGCATGACGGCGCAAGCTGCGCCACCCAGTCGCTGAGCGTCTCGGCATAACCCTCGGCGATCAACCGCCGCCGCACGCGCTGCGCCACGTCGCGCACCGCGCGCCGGTCGAACGCATCGGCCAGGCCCAGCATCTCGCCGACGGGCGAGTTGACCACGTGAAACGCCGCGACCTTGTCGCCGGGATGATCCGCGAGCGTCAGCGCAGCGAGCACGGCCGTGACCGCGGGAATGTCCGTCACCGGATGGCCGCCTTCCCCGGAGGCGTCCATGCCGAGCCGGCGCAGTTCGTAGAGCATCGTCGCCGCGGCACTGCGACGGCGCACGAGCACGCCGATGGAGCGGCCCGGTGCAACGCGGCGCAGTTCGGCGATCTGCTGCGCGACGAAGCGTTCGTGCGTGCCGATCGTGGCGGTGTCGGGATCGTCCGGCTCGTCGTCATCACTGTCACCAGGCGCGGGCGTGCTCATCAGGCGCACGTGGCCGGGGAGGTCGGCGACGCGCGGCGCGGCGCGGTGCGCGTCGAACTGCGCCTGCCAGCGCGCCGCAGTGTCGGCGTCTTCCGCGAGGCCGGGGTTGCCGTCGAGCGTTTCGAAGACGAGATTCACGGTGTCGAGCACCACGGGCGATGAACGGTAGCTGTCGCTGAGCGTGTCGCTTTGCAACCCCGCGCCGGCGAGCTGCGTTTCCACGTCGTCGAACAGTTCCGCGCAACCGCCGCGCCAGCCGTAGATGGACTGCTTGCTGTCGCCGACGATGAACGCGCTGCGGTCCGCCTCGCCTTGGGCGGTGACTTCCTCCACCATCGGCGCCAGCACCGCCCACTGGTTGAGCGAAGTATCCTGGAACTCATCGATGAGCAGATGGTTCACGCGAGCATCGAGGCGGAAGTACACCTCCGTCATGATCTCCGGACCGAGTGCCGGCAACTCGTGCGCGAGCTTGTAGGACAGATCGGAGAACAGCAGCGCGCGGCGCTGCTGGCGCAGCGCGGTGAAATGGCGATCGAAGCGCTGCAGCAACTCGAATGTGCTTTCGGTCTGGCGCTTCAACCGGTCGATCTGCACGGCTTTCGCGTGCTGCACGAGCGGGTGGTAGGCCTTCTCCCATTCGGTCGGAATCTCGACGCGACTGAACTGCGGCTTGTCCGTGGCGATCGCGGCGGGCAGCCCGCGCGCGATGAACGCATCCCAGTCAGCGACGCGCGCATCGCGCAGCGACTCGGCGAAGCTGCGCTGCCAGGTGGCGTTGGGTTTGCCCTGCTTCGTCGTCGGCAGCGCCGGCTCCATCGCCTCGAGCCGCTCGATCGCGGTTTGCAGCAGCTCACTGGTGAGCAGGCCCGGCGCGTGTAGCGCGGACCACAACGCCGGATCGCCGGTGTCGCGATAGACGTCGTAGAGGTCGACCACGAGATCGTCGATGGATTGCGTCACCGAGCGCTTCAGTTGGTCGTGATGCACCTGGCGCAACAGCGCGATGAGCGTGTCCAGCTCGTCCGATTCGCCCACGCCGCCGGCCGCCTCGCCGAGCAGCATCTCGATCGCGCGCAAGCGCAGCTCCTGCGCCTGCGGACCGCGGTCATCCAGCAGCACGGGATCAGCCGGCACATTCAACTCCAGCGCAAAGGTGTGCGTGATGCGGCTGAAAAAACTGTCCAGCGTCGAAACGTTCACGCGATGCAGCGATGCGATCAGCCGCGCGAGCATGGCCTGACACTCGCGGCGCGTCAGTGCCGCACCGCTGCCGGCCGTTTTCCAGAGCGGCTCGCTCGCCAGGTCGCGGTCGAGCTGCGCGAGTTCGTCCGGCCGCTCGATGGCGCGCGCCAGGCGGTTGAGGATGCGCCCGGAGATCTCACCCGCCGCCTTGCGCGTGAACGTGGTCGCGAGAATGTGCGCCGGCTCCGCGCCGAGGCGCAGCAGGCTGAGGTAGCGTGTGGCGAGCTGATACGTCTTGCCCGCGCCGGCCGAGGCGCGGATGAGCCGATGCGGCGCGAAGTCCGGCGTGACCGCGGTTTCCGATTCAGACATCGCCCTCGCCCCCCTTCAGTGCGCTGTCGCGAATGAGCTGGCGCCGATCGAGCGCGTCATCGGCGCAGAGCCAGGTGAACTCATCCGGCCAGCCCTTCGGATCCTGCGGCGGCCAGAAGCGCGCGGCGCGAATCTGCCGCACGACCCAATCGCGCACCGCCTGCGCTTCGCTCAAAGTGTCGGCGTCCCACTCGGCGACGTGCAGGCCCACATCCTCCAGCTTGCGCGGCAGGTTGAGCTGCGCGAGCGTCATGTCCTGGCGCGGAATGTCATGCGCTTGCTCGACGATGTCAAGGTAGAGCGGCAGTTGCAGATCGACCCAGCCCTCGGCATCGCGCTCCTCCGGCGGCCGATGCGTGCGCGTGATGCGGCCGCGATGGGACTGGTGTGGTTTGCGCGCGGTGTCGCCGGTCTTGTAGTCGATGATGCGATAGCCCAGCTCGCCGTGCACGTCGATGCGGTCGATCTTGCCGACGAGGGTGAAGGGAATGCCGTCGATGGCGACCGGCGTTTCGAGACGTTGCTCGGCGTGCTTGATGCGCCAGCCCTGCTCGGCGAGCTTCGCCTGGCAGTGGGCGAACGCTTCGAAGCGCTCCTGGATCTGCTGGCGCTGGATGAGCAGCGCCGGGCGCAAGCGCGTGCCGAACCACTGGCGGAAGCGCTCGTCGAGAGCCTCGCGCAGGAAATCGGCGATGCGCTGCGGATCGGGGCTGTCGCTTGGCCCTTCGCGCGCGAAGGCTTCAAGCACGTCGTGCGCCACGCTGCCGAACTGCGCGGCGTCCAATTCGGTGGCGCGGTCGTCGCTCGGCTCGAGCTTGCGCACGTGGCGGAGAAAGAAGCGATACGGGCAGTCGAGATAGTCGCGGAACGCGGTGACGTGCAGCTTGTCGATCGGCTCGTGCGCGGCGCCGGGATGCGGAATGAGGAACCGGCTCTGCTTGCCGGGCGTGAGCAGCGTGTAGCGCCGCTGCGTCGCGTCGGCAAATTCGTCGTCGTAGAAACGGCGGATGCGGTGCGTCTGCGTCGCTTCATCGCATGCCAGCAGCAGCCGGCTCGGTGTGAGTGGATCACCCTCGGCTGCGCTGCGCGGCGCGATCAGGGCGATGTGCTCGCGCCCTTGCAATGACGCCAGCAGCAGCAGTTTGTCGCGCGCGTAGCGCTCGACGGCGGTGGGCAGCCCCAGCGCGCCGCGCAGCGTGTCGGGCAGGAACGCGTCGCCGCGCGGGGACTGGGGAATGTGCTGTTCATTGAACGAGGCGATGACGATCGCGGCGGCGTCGTCCATGGGCAGCTCGTAGAAACCGAGCAGTTCGATCGCCGGCTCGCCGCCCGGCTCGGGGATCGTGCGCGATTGCGCTTCGGCGATCACGAGGCGCATCGCTTCCGCGAGCGTGAGGCGCGGCGTGGTGTCGTGGCGCGGCTCGAGCTGGCTGTGCTCGCGCAGCACGTCGCCGATCGCCTGGAGCGCGACGATCGCTTTTTCCTGCTCGCGCTCGAACCAACTGAACTGCCGGCGCTGATAAAGCGCGGCCAGCGCCTCGCTGATCGTACGCGCCCAGCGCGGCAGCGGCCGGCGCAGGCGCGGGCCGGGCGGCAGCAGCGCGGCGATCGCGCGGTAGGCGCGGGCGAGCGCGGCGTACTTCTCATCACGCAACAGCGCCTCTTCCGCCAGCTCGGCGCGCAGGTAGCGGCTGATGTACTCATCCAGCAGCGTCAGCCAGTCGACGTCGGCGTGGCCCGGGCCGAGCTTGTCGCGCAGGAACTCGGCCACATCAGGATGGCGCACGAGCTGGGCGAAGGCGTCGAGGCGATGGTGCTCGGCGAACGAGGCGAGCGCGGTCAGCAACATGGCCGGCGGCGTCCATTCGAGCGGGTGGCCGGTGGCGGCGCGGGCGGGGGCGCCGGTGCGTTGCAGCGCGCGGCGGATGGCGCCGCCCTGGGTCTGGTCGGCGAGGCCGACGGTGATCTGGTCGGCGGCGAGCGGCGGTTGACTGGCGCGCTCGCGCTGCTCGTTCATCGCCACGATGGCGGCGCCGACCTCGGCGGGCTGATCGGTGGTGCGGCCGACCATGCGGATGGTGTCGTCATCGAGGGGAACGGGCTGGTCGTGCCAGTGGCCGGGCACAAACGCGCCGAGGTGGTCGAAGCCGGCGGCGTGGTCGTCGGGGGCGTGGACGAGGACGGTGATGTTGGTATCGAGCTGATCGAGCATCGCGCGCGTGAGCCGATCGAGGTCGGGCGCGCCGAGCAGGATCAGCTCGTGCTCGCAGCGGCAGCGCTGGTGGCGGAGGGTGTCGAGGCGGTGACGGGCGCGGTCGACGAGGCGGTCGTCGGCGAGCTTGGCGTGGTAGGCGTGGTCGATGTCGCGCAGCACCTGCCAGCGCTCGGGCCGGGGCAGCCCGAGTTGGCCGCGGGCGTGCAGGTCGAGCACATCGTCGAGCGTGAGCCCGCCGCCGGCCAGTTCGTCAGTGAGACGGCGCAGGCGGTCGGCGAGGTGCCACCATGCCATAACATCGGACGTGTCAGGAGGATGCGCGATCAGCTCGGTGAATTGGTCACGGTCGGCGGCGCGGAGGGCGGCGACGCGGGCGAGCATGGTCCGGCTGTCGGGGGCGATGCGGCGGCCGGGGGGCGGCGGGGCGAGCCAGTCGGGCAGTTCGCCGATGGTGCAGAGGCGCGGCGGGGTGAGGGCGCCGGCGGCGTCACGACCGCCCGGCATCGCCTCGGTGAGCAGTTCGAGCAACCGGCGGCCGGCGCGGGCCACGGGCACGGCAATGAGCAGGCCGTGCAGGTCCCACCCGCGCGGTTCGCCGTAGCGGGCCGCGAACCACGCCACTGCGCCTGGCAGTGCGGGGTCGGCCCAGCCGAGAAAGTGGCGTTCACTGGCCATCCCTGGTCGCTTCGCTCGCCGCAAGGCCCGGTACGGCCACCATATATAGCAGAAGCAGCGGGAGCGGGGGTGACGACGGGGTGGCAGAGGGGGGAAGGGGCCAAGGGGTCGAGGGGCTGAGGGGCCAAGGGAAAAGACAGACGGCGGCGAAGCCGCAAGCTCCGATCACTCGGCCCCTTGACCTCTGGACCCCTTGGTCCCTTTCCCACCCGGTTTTTCTCCGGCGCGTCGCGCCCTATCCTATGGGTCTATGGCCACACTGGAACAACGCATCGAGCAATGGGAGCGCATGGCGCGCGAGGTGCCGGACGACATGGCATTCTTCAGCCTCGGCAATGCCTACAAGGATGCCGAGCGCTACGAGGACGCGGCCCAGGCGTTCGCGCGGGCGATCGAGATGAACGAGGGCATGTCGCGCGCGTACCAGTTGCGCGGGCAGGTCCTGATCAAGCTCGAACGCGAAGACGAGGCGGCGGACGTGCTGACCCAGGGATACACGATCGCAGCCGAGCGCGGCGACGTGATGCCGCAGAAGGCGATCGGCTCGCTGCTTCAGAAGATCGGCCGGCCCGTGCCGGAGATCGCGCAGTCCGCCGAGCAGCGCAAGGCGGAGGTCGAAGCCGGCGGCGAGACCGTGCTCGATCGGCGCACCGGCCAGCCGCAGCCGCGCCTCGAAGACCCGCCCATGCGCGGCCCCGTCGGCCGATTCATCTACGATCACTTCGGCCAGGAAACGTGGCGCGCGTGGATCGCGCAGGGCACGAAGGTCATCAACGAACTGCGCCTCGACTTCTCCAACCCGCAGCACCAGGAGATCTACGAGGAGCACATGCTCGAATGGCTCCAGGTGACGCGCGAGGAGATCGAAGCGTACGAGCAGCAGCAGGGGCAGGAGTAACGCCTCTCACCATGCGAAAGGCGATTCAGGAACGCAGATGAACGCAGAGAAGCGGAATCGTAGGCAAACGCAATTGAAGCGCTGAAAACTTTAGAATCATCCGCGTTTGTCTGCGCACTCATCTACGTTCATCTGCGTTCCAAACAGACACCCGATCACACGAGCACGCACCAACCATCACCAACGAGAGGGGAATGACATGACCACGACCGCGACCGAACGCCTCACCACCGGCATCGGCGAGCACACGTACCAGTGGATCGACAACTGGGCGAAGCTGCCCGACAACGAGACGACGCGCGAGAACGGCCGCACGCATGGCGTGGTCGTGAGCAAGGCCGGCGACGTTTACGTCTTCGCGCAAGCCAACCCGGCCGTCATCGTCTACGACACCAACGGTAACCAGAAAGAAGCGTGGGGCGATCGCTTCCCCGGCGCGCATGGCATGACGCTGGTCGAGGAAGACGGCACCGAATATCTCTGGCTCACCGACCAGAACTCCGGCGAAGTCGTCAAAACCACGCTCGACGGCAAGACGGTGCAAACAATCGAGAAGCCCGACATTGCGCACTACCAGTTCGGCGGCCGGTACAGCCCGACATGGGTGGCGGTCAACGAAGCGCGCCGCGGCGGCAACGGCGACATCTGGGTGGCGGACGGTTACGGCCAGGGCCTGGTGCACCGTTACGATAAGACCGGCAAGTACTGGGGCTCCATCTCCGGCGAGCAGGGCGCGGGCAAGTTCGCATGTCCGCACGGCATCGCGTTTCGTTTCGACGGCGCCGCGCCCGAGCTTTACGTGGCCGACCGCGGCAACCAGCGCGTGCAGGTGTTCGATGGCGAAGGCAAGTTCAAGCGCGTCGTCGGCGCCAAGACGCTGCACAGCCCGTGCATGTTCGCGTTTCACGAAGGGCTGGGGCTTACGTTGATTCCCGAGTTGTTCTCGCGCGTTGATCTCTTGGATGGCGAGGACAATCTCGTTTCGATCCTGGCCGACAATGGTTACGCGTGCACCGTCGGCGGCTGGCCGAACCACAACGTCACGGGCAAGCCCGAGCTGATCGAGCCGGGCAAGTTCAACAGCCCGCACGGCGCGACGTTCGACGCCGACGGCAACATCTACGTGGTCGAATGGATCATCGGCGGGCGCATCACGAAACTGGCGCGCTGCTGAACATCGCGAAAGGACGAAACTGAGCGACGCGGCCCGATCGCGCGGCGACGATGGAAGCCCATCGTCAACCGCGGGCGCGGTTGTTGTGTTGTTGCGCTGTTGCATTGCGGCGCCGTGCGACGCCCGCGCGGCGGGACGTGATCCCGCACGCCGCTCCGATCGTCCGCAGCCGGCTCGGCGACCTCCCGCCGCGCTCCCCCTCCCTTCTGATCCGTCACTCGCCAACACGTCCAGAAGCGGGATGCCGTGCCGCATGCCGGGAGGCTGATGCGTCTTCGGCGCCAAGTGGAGACCGCCCCCTTCGGAATGCGGTGCAACGCTGGTCCCGTGAGACTGGTTGACACGGACGCACCATCCGCCGGACCACCCGCGCCCAGCCTCGGCAACTTCAAATTTCCGGCATCAAAAAGAACGGCTATGTAAATATAAATCAATGAAATCAAAATAGATACGTACGCCACCTCCGCCGCGCCGCCCTGCTTGAATCCAAGTCAAACAAGTTAATTTAACTAAAAGATTTCATGAATTATCCTTGACGGTCTCGCCGAAAAATAACACAATACTAGGTGGCTGACCGGCTAGCCCATTTCCCGGTATAGAGAGTACAGCCGTGTCTCAGAACGTGACCCTCAAAGATATCGCCCAGGAGGCGAAGCTCTCGGTCGCCGCGGTGTCCAAGGCGCTGGCGGGTGATCCGAATATCAGCGAGGCGACACGCAAGCGCGTCCGGCACATCAGCCACCGTTTGAACTACAAGCCGCGCGGCCAGCGCCGCGCCACGCGCGCCGAATCGCGCGTCAAGCTCGTCGTCGTGGAAGGCGCGACGCGCCTGGCGCGGCCGTGGGCGCTGTGGCTGCCGGCGCTGAGCCAGGCCGCGACACGCGCGGGGTTGCGCGTGGAGCTCAGCGGCCTCTCGGAACTGACCGAAGCGCCTTCGTTCGAAGAGCTCGAGGCCGAGACACAGGGAACCGTCGGCCTGCTCATCTTCGGCTGCGTCAAGCCCACCGCGCTCAAGCCGGTGCGCCGCCTGCAGATTCCCGCTGTCCTGATCGGCGACCTCGAACACAGCGTCGACCAGACCGTGCTTGCGCCGATCCAGCACATCACCACTGACAAGATCGCCATGGGCCGATGCGCCACGCGCCGCCTGATCGACGCCGGCCACACGCGCATCGGCTTCTTCTGCGCCCCGCATCCGCCCGGTGGCTGGAACGATCAGTGGCTGACCGGCTATCGCCTGGCGCTGATGGAGGCCGGCTTGTCGGACGACCCCGCCATCCGCCCGGTGCTGCACGGGCCCAATCGCGACGAGATCGGTGTCGATGCGGCGCACCACATGATCGGCCTCGACGATCCGCCGACCGCTTACGTCGTGCCCACCATGCGCGGCGCCGCACGCTTCCGCCAGACGATGAGCACGCTCGGCATCGAGCTCGCCCCGAATCAACTCGCCATCGGCGGCCGCACCGAGGAAGCCGCCGAGTATGGCATGAACGACTACCCCCTCCTCGCCGAGCCCGTGACGGAAATGGCCGTCCTGGCCAGCGACATCCTCGCCCGTCAGATCGAGACCGGCCCCCTGCCGGCAGCGCAGACGCTCGTGCCGTTCCATGTCCACAACGACCCGTCCCATGCTTCGGTTGCCGAGAAAGGAGCACCTGCCATGCAGACCGCGCCCCCCTCTCTCAACGCCAATGGCACCCATTCCCATCTCAGTTCCGGGCCATATCAAGGAGCACATGCGATGAAGACTTCCCCTGACTTTCCGCCCACCGATTCCACAACACCCGCGTCGGCCGCCGCAGGCGCGCGAAGCCGCGGCTTCACATTGATCGAGCTTCTCGTGGTGATCTCGATTATCGCGTTGCTGATCGCACTGCTGCTGCCAGCGCTGCAGAGTGCTCGGGAAGCGGCTCGTAGCGCCCAGTGTCTTAGCCGGGAGCGGCAAATGGGCATTGCGATGGCGACGTACCAGGCGGACAACAACGGCTACTATCCCAGGCAGAGTGGCGGCGGAACGGATTTCTTGACCGCCCTCGGTCCCTATATCGACCCGGGCCAGGAGGATCACTCCAACAGCATCGGCATGTGGAACAAGAGCAACGGGCCGGGCAAGAATTTCTTCCTCGACCCGGCTTCCGGTCACAATCCGACGCTGTCCTCGGCCGCCGAAATCCGTCAACACGCCTCGATCAGCAGTTGGCGCGTCTTCAACTACTCGCTCAGTGTCTATTTCGGTTGGTGGGCAGGTGACAATGGTGCGCCTCCCGCCGACGGTCATCGGCGCGACTTTTCCGCTCAGCCGTCCCGGCACGGCGTGATGACCGCCATTAAGGGCTCGAACTGGACGCGCTGGCCGCGATTCGACAATCGCTGGATCGATCGGCTCATGCTCTTTCCTCACCCCGGCGACACCGCGAACTTGCTGTTCCGCGACGGTCACGCCGCGAACGTCGGCACCTCCAACCAACTCAAGGAGAAAAACATTCCGATCGGCTCAGGTGAGATCATTCTGAACCCCGATTCCTGGCAAGCTGCGGCGCCGTGACTCCTGACCATAGCGCGACCTTGCGTGGCTTGCACCGATATTGAATCAGGCCCGTCCGTTCGTGGTGGACGCCTACTCGTAAGTTTTCACCAGCAACCGAGTTTCTAGACGTGGAACACCCTCTGCTGAACGGACGAGCCATGAACGACACTCGCGTGCGCTGTCGCTTCCGTGCAGCGTTCACCCTCGTCGAGCTTCTCGTCGTGATCTCGATTATCGCGTTGCTGATCAGTCTGCTGTTGCCGGCGCTGCGGCAGGCGCGCAAGACGTCGCAGGCGGTGCAGTGTGCGGCGAACCTGCGCCAGGTGGGCTACGCATTCGATATTTATGCCCAGGAAAACAACGACTACATGCCAAGCACAGCCTACGCCTGGGGAAGCTGGCAAACCAAACTGCCCACCACCGGCGCATTGGGCGCGCCCAAGGTGGTGCCGACGCTGCACTGGAGTTTCGCGCACCTGTACAACCGCAATGTCTACGAAGTGCTGCATTGCCCCGCCGAACCCGAACTGTACCTGGCCACCGGCGGCGCGCCCGCGGGCCAGACCTTCACCCGTTTCCACCACAATTATCAGCGCTCCTCGTACGATCAGAACTGGACCATCAACCGCTATTCCTACGGCAAGCCGCGCCAACGCTGGTCCCTCGGCCCGACCGAGGACTTCACGCCCTCCGAAGCGCGCTTCATGACCGACGCCATCGGCCAGTCGGCGATGTCGTTCTACAACGGCAAGATCGACGGGGAATACACGCCCAAGGGCTCACTGGCCAACCCCAACATGACCACCGTCGACTACGGCTATCGTCATCCCAACACCACGCTCAACGCGCTGTATTGGGACAGCCACGTGCGAAGTCACGGACACTTTTCCTCCACCGGCGAACGGGTGTTTCAGGAACTGTTCAAGGAACGCCCCTGAATGGCGCAACGAGCAATGCCGACCGCACGTGCTTCCATTGGCGAGGTCTACGACCCGCCCCGCGACTGCATGAACCGCGCTTCTCTAGCTGGAACGTTCGCCATGTTCAAATTTCATCACGATCGTTCGACGGCGGCTCGGACGGCCGTGGCAAGCGCCCGCTTGCCACGCGACGGCCGGGCCTTCACCCTCGTCGAGCTGCTGGTGGTGATCTCGATCATCGCGCTGCTGGTCGCGCTGCTGCTGCCGGCGCTCAGGGCGGCGCGCGAGCAGGCGCGCAAGATCCAGTGCGCCTCGCAGGTGCGCCAGACCGCCACGGCACTGACCACCTATGCCGAGGACTACGACGGCTGGTTCCCCGTGGTGTACCGCGACCGGGCCAACATGTTCCTCAAGACGGTCGACGGCGGGCCCAGCCCGATCCGCCACTACTTCGGCTACGACGAGCCGGGGGGCGTCAATGCGCCGCTCGGCGGGCTGGAGGTGCTGTTCTGTCCGAGCCGGGACCCCGAGATCCCCGACGCCTACGCGCACTACGGCAACGGCGCCACGGGCACCACCTATCGCATCGTCGCCGCCGTCGGCCAGCTCGGGTTCACGCACGGCTGGAACGACCCGATGCACGCCTACACCGACGAGAACTACGAAAAGGACGGCAAGCGCGCCTGGTACGGCTGGATCGATAACGTCGCCAGCGGCGGCTACGGCGGGTCCACCGCCACGCCCCTGCCGCGCCTGCACCTGATCAACCAGACCCCCGCGCCCCGCCCCGCCTCCGAGCAGCCCATGCTCTCCGACGTGCTGCCGAATGCCGACGGCAACGCCGTGTTCTACGGCGGCCATCCCACCTGGGGCGGCGGCGTCTACCGCGCGAACCATCCCGACGGCGTCAACGTCGCCTTCGCCGACGGCCACGTCAGTTGGCGCCGCGGCAGCGAGCCCGGCCACTTCGACGACAACATCACCTACTACACCGGCGGCGAGAACGGAAAAGTGCGCTGGTGACACAGCCGATCTGGTGGAGAGCCGGCTCGTGATCGGCTTTCCGAACGCACACAAGCTCAAGAGGAAATGATGTTCAAACACCTCGATGCCAGTGATACGCGTCGCCAGTGCGCGGCGAAAGCGCGGCAGCTGCATCGCACGGCGAGCGTCGTCGCGAGCACCGCGGCCGGCAGGCTCGCCGAGAGCGAGTC
>JBMCXL010000019.1:0-17807 GCA_048621015.1 Phycisphaeraceae bacterium | reverse complement strand
GCGATCACCAGTGGCTGCGCAAGCGCACGCCGTTCGAGCCGTCGGCGCGCGTGCCGATGCTGATGTACGGGCACGGTCTGCACGACGAAACGCTGATTCCGCGCGGCGAGGTGGTCGATGCGCCGGTGGAATTGATGGACATCATGCCGACGCTGCTGGAAATCGCCGGCGCGGACGTGCCGGAGACGGTCGAGGGGGCGAGCCTGCTGCCGCTCGTGCGCGGCAAGCGCGGCGGGTGGCGCGATTACGTGCACGGCGAGTGCGCGATGGTGCCGACCGCCGACAGCGGCATGCAGTATCTGACCGACGGCAGGCGCAAGTATGTCTGGTGGCCGGGGCAGGGCGTGGAGCAGTTTTTCGACCTGGAGCAGGACCCCGACGAGATGCACGACCTGGCGCAGGAGGCGTCGCGCGCTGACGAGATCGCGCGGTGGCGGCAGCGGTTGATCGCGGAGCTGACCGGCCGGCCGGAGGGGTTCGTCGCGAACGGAAAGCTGGCGAAGCTGGACGGCCCGACGCCTTCGCTGCTGCCGATCTTCGACGAGCCGGCGAAGGCGGGGGCGGTGTGATCGGTGGTGCCGGCGCGGTCGGCATACGCTCCCTCTCCCGCCGGGAGAGGGTTTCGCTCGTGATGCCTTGCATGGCCCCGGGGGGACACGCCTAGGATCAGGGTGAGCATTCGCTGCTGATCGAAAGGGCGTGCCATGGGAATCGAGCAGGCGCTGCCGACCGAGAGCGTGGTCACGACGCAACTGGAGAAGGTGATGAACTGGGCGCGGCGCTCGTCGCTGTGGCCGATGCCGTTCGGCACCGCGTGCTGCGGGATCGAGTTGATGGCCACGGCCAGCTCGCGCTACGACATGGCGCGGTTCGGCGCGGAGGTGATGCGCTTCAGTCCGCGGCAGTCGGACCTGATGCTCGTGGCGGGGCGCATCGCGATCAAGATGATGCCGGTGCTGCAGCGCATTTACGCGCAGATGACCGAGCCGAAGTGGTGCATCTCGATGGGCGCGTGCGCGTCGACCGGCGGCGTGTTCGACACGTACGCGGTGGTGCAGGGCGTGGATCAGTTTTTGCCGGTGGATGTTTATGTGCCGGGCTGTCCGCCGCGGCCGGAGCAGTTGCTGGAGGGGGTGATGGCGATTCAGCGCATCGTGGACGAGGACCGGATGCCGCCGCGCGGCCCGGACGGCAAGCGCCGGCCGCTGGAGATCGCGCTGCCGCCGACGCACACCGTGCGCCCGCAGCCGGTGCCGCTCAGTGTGGGCGGACGGTATTGAGATGAGGGAAAGATTTCTTCACGCCCGTTCCGAGCGCAGCGAAGAGCGGGATCGATTGGTTCAACATCCACCAGAACATCCCGCCCTTCGCTGCGCTCAGAACGGGCGTGAATGGGTGCGCGTCGGTTACACTGAAGGCGAGTCGACATCGAAAGGCTCGCCATGGCGCGGCGACAGAAGAAGTCGGGGCAATTTCTTGAAGCGATGAGCGGGTTCGATCGCTTCGTGGTCATGACGCATGACAATCCGGACCCCGACGCGATCGCCTCGGGTTGGGCGATGGTGCGCCTGTTGAGCGAGCGTCTGGACAAACCGGTGCGTTTCGTGGCGGGCGGCGCGATCCTGCGCGCCGAGAACGCGCACCTCGTGCGGCTGCTCGATCCGCCGCTGGAGCTGGTGACGCAGTTGCCCGACACGACCGACGCCGGCGTGGTGCTGGTGGACCGTCAGCGGCTGGAGATGCCCGGCGACGACCCGGCCGCGCTGGCGCGCCGCCTGGCGGTGATCGATCATCACGGCGATCGGCCGACGGGTCCGTCGCCGCGCTTCCGCGACGTGCGCCGCTCCGCCGCGGCGTGCGCCAGCATCGTGGCCAGCTACCTGCGCGACCAGGAAGTCACCCCGTCGCGCCGGCTGGCGACCGCGATCAGCTACGCGCTGGAGACCGAAACGCGCGGCATGCGCACGCACCACTCGCGCCTCGACCGCACCATCGTGCGCTGGGCGAGCACCTGGGCCGATCCGCAGTGGCTGGCGGAGATCCACAACGCGCCGCTCAGCCGGGCGTACTTCGCCGACCTGGTGCTGGCGATTCAGAACACGTTCATCTACGAGGACGTGGCGCTGTGCTTCATGCCGCGCGCCAGCACGGCCGAGATCGTCGGCGAGGTGGCGGACCTGCTGATCCGCTGCGAGGGCGTGACGCGCGTGCTCTGCGCGGCAGGGGTGAAGCGCAACCTGCTGCTGTCGGTGCGCGCCGAGTCGGCCGACGCCGCCGCGCTGCTGCGCCAGACACTCGACGGCCTCGAAGCGCGCGCCACCGGCGGCGGCCACCGCCAGCGCGCCGGCGGACGCATCCTCGGCGGCGTGAGCGAAGGCAACGTCACCACCACGATGGGCGAAGCGCTGCGCCGCCAGTGGCTGCGCGCCTGCGACATCCAGCAGACGCGCGGCACGCGACTGGTGCGCCGGCAGGAGATCTATCGTCACTTGTAAGGGCGATGTCACGCGCGCCCTTTCAACGCCCTTCCATTGAGGGAGGGGGAGGGGAGGGTGAAACGATCTGCAACCATGATCGCTAAAACGCATGCGGCTGGTACACATGACGGTGATATGCGTGTCAGTGAGACACGATCAATACTTATGCATCCAGTCGGGGGTGGCACTGACAAGGCCGGCGGCGGCCTTGTCAGTGTTCGCGCGGTGGATCGTCACGGGTGCAGCTTGAAAGTGTGGCACCCTCGGAAGGTTCGTGGCAGGTGCCACGATTTCAAGTTCAAGCGGCACCCATCGTCACTGACAAGCTCCGCAGACTTCGCTTGTCAGTGCCACCCCCTCGCCACGCCTCGTGTGAACAGGCACGAGGATTTATCGTGATTCGTATGGGACAAGGTCTTCGTGCGCCTCACCTACGCCGCCTCCGACGTGGACTGCGCTTCGATGAGCGGGACGCGCAACGTGATGGTGGTGCCTTCGCCGGGGGCGGAGTGGACCTCGAACTCGCCGCCGAGCGCCTGCACGCGGGCGCGCACGTCCGGCAGGCCGAAGCCGCCGGTGTCCGTCGGCTCGCTCGGCATGTGGCTGGCGTCGAAGCCCGCGCCGCGATCGGATACGCGCAGGTATGCCCACTGTGCGTCGCGCCCCAGCGCGAGGTTCGCCTCGTGCGCGTCGGTGTGCTTGGCGACGTTCAGCAGCAGCTCGTGCGCCGCCTGGAACAGCAGGACACGCAGTTCCTCGCTCAACGGGATGCCGCGCGTGTCCACGTCGAGATGGACCGCCAACTCGCGGTTGCGCTGCATCCGCTCGGCCAGGCCCTGCAGCGCCTCGCCGAGGGTCATCGACTGCAATGCCACCGGACTCAGCGTGGCGATCAGGTCGCGGACGTAGCGCATGGAACGGTCGAGCAGATCCAGCGTCTCGTCGCGCCGCCTGGCGGAAGGTTCGTCAGCCGGGTTGACCGATGCCAGCTTGAGCCGACTGGCGAGCAGTTCCTGCGCGAGCGTGCCGTGCAGGTCGGTGGCGATGCGCTGGCGCTCGTGCTGCTCGACGCGGGTCAGCCGCGTGGCGACCTCGCGGAGTTGGCGGTTGCGCAACTGTTCTTCCCGGTGGCGTTCGGTCAGGTCGCGGACGATCTTGACGTAGCCGATCAGCTCGTCGTTCTCGTCGCGGATGGCGGTGAGGTGGCCGCTGGCCCAGAAGCGCGAGCCGTCAGCGCGGACGTGCCAGCGCTCGTCGAGCGCGCTGTTGTCTTCCAGGGCCTCGTTCATCTCGTCGCATGGGCCGCCTTGCCGCACGGCCTTGTCGGTGAAGATGACACTGAAGAACTGGCCGACGATCTCGTCCTCGCTGTAGCCGAGGATGCGCTGCGCGCCGCGGTTCCACGTGGCGATGCGGCCGTCGGGATCGAGCAGGAACACGGCGTAGTCCTCCAGGTTGTCCAGGACCAGGCGAAAGAACTCGTTCGGTTGTTCCATCCATTCAGTGAGGGATTTCACGGTACCTCCACAACGGTGTTGCTTTCCGGCGGCATGGGCTCGGGGACGGATCAAGCCCGGGCGCGGACCGGGGTGACCGGGGTTGCGCCTATGAGGCTAGGCGTGTGGTGCATGGCGGTGTGCTGCTGGCAGGGCGGATTTGCCGGCCCGGGTGATCCCCAGCCGGGCTGGGGCGGAAACGCGCCGGGGCGGACCGGGTCTGCTTGACCAGGGGTCGCGGAGTGGCGAAAATGCCATATTCGATTCGCACCCCGCCACCGCCCGCCGCGCTGTTGTTGCCGTCGTGCCGTGTGAGCGCATCCCGAGGAGAGCCATGACGCCGATTGATGAAGGTGAGCAGTTGCGCCTGGAAGGCCGCAAGATTCTGATCGTCGATGACGACTCGGAGGTCCGCGCGGCGATCGATCAGGCGCTTCAGGCTGAGGGAGCGCTGACCCAGACCTGCGGGGACGGGAACACGGCAGTGCGCATCTGCGAGAGCGATCCGCCGGAACTGGTGGTGCTGGACATGATGCTGCCGAAGCGCTCCGGCTTCCTGGTGCTGGAGAAGCTGCGCCGCATGGCCGAGCCGCCGCGCGTGGTCATGGTCACCGCCAACGAGGGCAAGCGTCACCAGCAGTACGCCGAGGCCCTGGGCGTGGACGGCTACATCCTCAAGCCCGTTCGCCTGGAGCGGCTGATCACGATGGCGCAGGAGCTGTTCGAGCAGCCCAAGCAGGCTTGAGCAAAGCAGAAAGCGCGGGAAAGCCGGAAACGCAGGAAATCAGAGTAAGCGGCCGAGGGTCGCGCCTCCGATTTCCTGCGTTTTCTGCGCTTCCTGCTTTCCTGCTTTTTTCGTAAACTCAGGGCGGCGCCGCCCGGACGCCGATCGATCCTTACGGAGGTGCGCCCATGCCCCTGTCTCGCCGTTTCGCCTGGATGTGCCCGTTCGCGGCGGCCGTGCTGGTCATCGCCGCGCTCGCCCCCACCGCCGTCGCCGAGCAGGCGATCATCACCACCACCGACGGCAACCAGATCAGCGGCGAGCTGGTCAGCGAGAACGACGACGAGGTCGTGCTCAGCATCTCCGGCATCCGCACGACCATATCCCGGGAACGCATCGAGTCGATCGACATTCAGCCGACCATCGAAGAGGTCTATCGCCAGCGCCGCGCCGAGCTGGAAGACGACGATCTCGACGGCCGGTACGACCTGGCCTACGACCTCTATCGGCAGAACGCGCTGGACCTGGCGCTGCGCGAGCTGGCCGACCTGGTGGAGCGGTTTCCCGACGAGCAGCGCGTGGAGCGCTTGCAGCGCGTGGTGGAGCAGCGCAAGCAGATGCTCGAAGAGCGCGAGGCCGAGCAGCCGCGCGAGCGCCCGACGGCGCGCGAGCGCCAGCCCGCGCCGCGCGCCCAGCCGGCGGCGAGCCTCACGCCGGCGCAGATCAACATGATCCGCGTCTACGAGATCGACCTGGAGGAGGAGCCGCGCATCCAGATTCCCAACCCGGTGCTCGACGAGTTCCTCGCCCAGTACGCCGACCGCGACGATGTGCCCAGCGACCGCACCGCCCAGGCCCGCTTCAAGCGCGCGGAGGGCTTCCGCCAGCTCGAGCTGATGTTCAACGTCCGGGCGCGCGAGTTCTACGACGAGGTGATCGTGCGCCAGGACCCGCCCGTGATGCGCGCCTTCCGCACGCGCCTGCACAACCAGTACGTGCTCGGCTACTGCGCCACCAGCGAGTGCCACGGCAGCGCCGACGCGCCCGGCAACCTGCGCCTCGTGCGCGGCCGGCCGACCTCCACCGAAACCGTCTACACCAACTTCTACCTGCTCAACGAGTACCGCAGCGACGCCGGCTCCATGATCAACCGCGGCGAGCCGACGCAGTCGCTGCTGTTGCAGTACGGCCTGCCGCGCGACGTCGCCGAGCGACCCCACCCCGAGGTCGAGCGCTGGACCCCGCGCTTCACCGGCGTCGACGACCGCTTCTTCCAGCGGTACGCCCAGATCCTCGACGAACTCTGGAGCCCGCGCCCCGACTACGGCATCGACTTCACCCCCGCCTGGGAAGAAGCGGACGAGGAATAACCACCCCCGCGCCCGCGCTGCCCGGAGGCTTGCACCGGTGGGGACGCGGCTGTAACCCCCGCTGCGGGCCGTGCTTTCGAGCGGGCGGGGTTTGCGGTATGCTGCGGGGCCGTCGCCGGGGCCCGCCTGACCCGGCTCCATCCAATCGGGAGGATCCTGCCCGTGCGAAACCGATCCGGAATGTCCGCGTTCGCCGTGCCGGCTGTGGCGCTGCTCATGACGATGCTGGTCGGCTGCGGCCGAGGGGACGGCGGCGACAGCGCCGACCTCGAAGCCGCCCTCGCCCTGCTCGATGCGTCCGCGCAGGACTACGCCACGCAGATCCCCGCGAGCGCGGATGAGCCGCCGACCCAGTCGATCGAGCAGTTTCGCCAGGCCAAGCTCGATGAGGCGCTGCCGAAGCTTGAAGCGGCCGTGGAGTCGACCAGGGGCGGGGAGCGGGAGCTGGCGCGGCGGCTGATCGCGGACGTGCACGCGGTCGCGGGTCGTCATACCGCCAGTGAAGCGATGGCTGTTTACACCGCGTTCGGCGCCGGGGCACGCAGCGACCTGCTCACCCAGCTCCAGGCGGTCGAGCGCGCCGCCGGCCGCGTCGAGCTGTTCCAGCAGGACCGCTCGGTCGTCGAGCGAGAGCTGAACGAGGTGATCGAGCAGCAGCAGGCGCAGCGCGCGCAGCGTCAGCAGGCAATCGAGCAGTTGCAGCAGCAGATCGACCAGCTTCAGGCGGAGCGCGACGAATTCCGCGAGAAGGCCAGCGCCGCGCGCACTGAGCAGCATCGCCTGCGCAGCGAGGCGGACGTGGCCGAGGGCGGTGAGTCCTACGAGCTGTTGGACCAGGCCGCCACCGCGGCGCGCCGCGCCGACGAGGCCGAGGCGCAGGCGGAGCAGCGCCAGGCGCGCATCGACCGCTTGAGCGCCGAACAGTCGGTAGAGCAGGCACAGGTGGAGCGGATCGACGCGGCGATCGCCAACCTGCGCGAGCAGATCGAGACGTGGCGCCAGACCGAGCAGCAGCGCGAGGCGCAGCTCGAAGAAGCGCAGCAGCAGGTCGAGACCGAGGCGGCGGCGCTGGTGGAGCGCTACAACGCGGCGCACGAGCGTTTCATGCGGCAGGTGCACGAGCCGATGAACGCCGCGACCGACCGCTTCGCCGAGGCCGTCGAGCAGTTGGAGCAGGTTCGCAGCGCGGACGTGGAGGCGCAGCTTTCCCTGGCGCAGCAGGAACTGGCCCGCCTTCAGAGCGAGCACCGCGGCGCGATCGAGGATTTCAAGGGCATCACCGAGATGCTGGCCTCGCGCCTGGCGGAGATCGCGCCGGATCAGGCGGACGCGCTCAACGCCGGGGCGCGCGTCCTGGATGAAGCGCAGCAATCGCTCAGCGCGGCGCAAGAGTAGCCAAACCCTCTCCCGTCGGGAGAGGGTGCCGAGCAGGCACGCGACATTCATCAATGCAAGTCCAACGAGGCGGGTGAGGGGATCGCCCTCACCAGGCGTTGTGCTGCGCGCAGCGCGTCTTTGGTTGTTGGACAACCCCTCACCCCGGCCCTCTCCCGGGGGGAGAGGGTGTTGATGCATGGTGCGGATGCAGACGATGCAGGTTCTTATGACGCGGATGGCGCGCTGTCGCCGTCGGCGGTTTCAGTGGTTTCCTCACCGTCCTCGACGACGCGCGCGACGCCGACGAGACGGTCTTCGTCGGTGAGGTTGACCAGGCGCACGCCCTGGGCGCCGCGGCCGGTGCGGCGGATGGGCGCGGCGCTGATGCGCACGATCATGCCCTTCTGCGTGATGAGCATGAGCCCGTCATCCTCGTGGATGCGCAGCAGCGTCACGACGGGGCCGTTGCGGTCATTGACGGCAATGTCGCGTCGGCCCTTGCCGCCGCGCCCTTGCGGGCGCATGGAGCCGTCCTCGCTGTGGATCAGGTAGTCGGTGGTGGGGGTGCGCTTCCCATAACCGTTTTCGGTGGCGGTGAGGAGGTCGGCTTCCTCGCCCTTGGGGATGCGCACGAGGCCGACGACGCGGTTGTCCTTGCCCAGCGCGATGCCTTTCACGCCGGAGGCGTTGCGTCCCATGACGCGGGCGTCGGTTTCGTTGAAGCGGATCGCCATGCCGTTGCGCGTGCCGAGGACGATGTCGTCGTCGCCGGCGGTCCAGGTGACGCCGATGAGCTCGTCGCCTTCGCGCAGGTTGACGGCGATGAGGCCCGAGCGGCGCACGTTGCGATAATCCTTCAGTGCGGTGCGCTTGACCAGGCCCTGGGCGGTGGCGAACAGCAGGTAATTCTCGCCCTTCTCGAAATCGCTGATGGGCATGAACTCACAGACGCGCTCGTTCTGCTGAAGCGCGAGAAGGTTGACGATGTTGCGCCCCCGACTGGTGCGCGGCGCCTCGGGAATCTCGAACACTTTGATTTTGAACACGCGCCCCGTGTCGGTGAAGCACAAGAGATCGTCGTGCGTCGAGGCGACGAACACCTGCTCGGTGAAGTCCTCGTCCTTCGTCGTCGCGCCGATCACGCCGCGGCCGCCGCGGCCCTGCGGGCGATACTGCTCCACGGGCAGCCGCTTCACGTAGCCGGCGTGCGTGATCGTCACCGCCACCTGCTCCACCGGCGTCAGCGCGGCGATGTCCAGCGCATCCGCCTCGGACTGCTCGATCCGCGTGCGCCGGGCGTCGGCATATTTCGCCTTGATGTCGGCGATGTCGTCCTTGATGATCTGAAGCACGCGCTCGTCGCTGGCGAGGATTTCCTCGTATTCCTCGATCTGACCGATCAGCTTGCGGTAGTTGTCCACGAGCTGCTCGATCTCCAGCCCGACGAGTTGAATGAGCTGCAAGCGGCCGATCGCCTCGGCCTGCACGCGCGTGAGCATCACCGCATTCTCCGCCGACTGGGCACGGAACCGCTCCGGAATCTTGGGCGCCTGCGGATGGTCCGGCGGGATGCGGAAGCCGCGCTGCATCAGCTTCTCGATCGCCTCGTCGCGCGTGCGGCTGGAGCGGATCAGCTCGATCACCTCGTCCAGATCGCACACGGCATAGATCAAGCCTTCAATGCGGTGCGCTTCCTGCTGCGCCTGGCGGAGGCGGTACTGCGTGCGCCGGCGGATGACCTCGACGCGGTGCTCGATGTACTGCTGGATCATGTCGCGCAGGCTCAGCGTCTGCGGCTGGCCGTGCACGAGCGCGATGTTGATGATGCTGAAGGTGCTCTGGAGCGGCGTGTTCTGGTAGAGCTGATTTTCGACGACGTGCGGATCGGCGCCGCGCTTCAGCTCCATGACCACGCGCATGCCGGAGCGCGCCGAGGACTCGTCGGTGATGTTGGCGATGTCGGTGAGGCGCTCGGCCTTGCGCAGCTGCACGATCTTGTCGACGATGCCGTCGTTCTTGGTGATCTGCGGGGGCAGTTCGGTGACGACGAGGCGCGTGCGGCCGTTCTTGTCCTCTTCGTGATGGATCTTGGCGCGCACGGTCACGCGGCCGCGGCCGGTCGCATACGCTTCCGCGATGCCGCGCTGGCCCATGATGATGCCGCCGATGGGAAAGTCCGGGCCGGGGATGTGCTCCATCAGCTCGCGCAGCTCGATCTGCGGATTCTCGATGGTGGCGGTGATGGCGTCGCAGACCTCGCCGAGGTTGTGCGAGGGGATGGAGCAGGCCATGCCCACGGCGATGCCGGTCGAGCCGTTGACCAGCAGGTTGGGGAAGCGCGCCGGCAGGACGGTGGGCTCTTCGACGCTTTCGTCGAAGTTGGGCTGCCAGTCGACGGTTTCGAGCTTGAGGTCTTCGAGCATCTCCAGCGCGTGGCGGTGGAGGCGGGCCTCGGTGTAGCGCATGGCCGCGGGCGGGTCGGGGTCGATCGAGCCGAAGTTGCCCTGCTTGTCGACCAGCGGGTAGCGCGTCTTCCACTCCTGGGCGAGGTTGACCAGCGTGGGGTAGATGGCCTGGTCGCCGTGGGGGTGGTACTTCTTCATCGTCTCGCCGACGATGCCCGCGCACTTGGAGTGGTTGCGGCCGGGGGTGAGGTTCAGATCGAGCATCGCCACGAGGATGCGGCGCTGGCTGGGTTTGAGCCCGTCGCGCACGTTGGGCAGGGCGCGGTCCACGATGGTGGACATGGCGTAGGTGAGGTAGCTGTCGGCCAGCTCCTCCTGGATCGCCAGATCGACGGTGGAGCCCATCGCGGCGGCGTCGACGGCCTCGTCGGCATCGCCACCGGGCACCTCGGGCAGGCCATCCATCGCGTCGCCTTCCCGCCCCTCCTCGGAAGGCTGCTGCGGGGGCTGGTTCTGGGGGTCGTCCTGCGGATTGTCGGGCGTGTGCTCGGCCATGGATTTGCAAGCCTCTTTCGGGCGCTTAGCGTCGGGGGAAAACGTTAATTATAGCCGCAAACGCCTGTCTTTGCCGCCGCGGAAGCCCCACAAAATCGGCCCGTCACGGGGGTCAGAATCCCCCTTCCACCAGCGCCCATAGCCCGCCCCCGACGGGGGCGCGGCGCCGCCCGAATACCGTGTCGGTGCCCGCTGGTGTTCAAGCGTGGCCGCGCCCCCGTTGGGGGCGGGCGATCGGGAGAGGATGAAGCAGCGGCGAAGGCTCACCGCTCGACCACGCGCCACCGCGAGCCGACCGGGACGCCGCGCACCTCCGCGCCCATCGCCTCCAGCCAGTGCGCCACCGCATGGTTGGAGTTGCGCAGCAGGTGATAGCGCGGCTCCGCCGGCACAAAGCGCAGCTCCGCCGGCGGATTGACCACCATCTGGTCCGCGTGTGCCTGGAAGTAGGCGTCCAGTCGATCCGCCAGCGCCCGCGCGCGGGCGCGCTCCACCACCACCTCGTGCATTGCCTCGACCCGCACCCCCACGCGCGAACGAATGTCCGCTTCCACCGGCTCGGCGGAAAGCTGCTTGCGCCCCAGCGTCGCCCGCGTCGGCCAGAACAGCGCCACCGCAGCTTGCAGCACGCCCCGGTTCGCCCGGCCGTAATACGCCCAATCCCCGTACGCGTAGCGCACCGTGCCGTACGCATCCGGCAGCACGAGCGTTGCCGTGTACCCGTGATCCACCACGAACACCGACGCCGGCTCATCCACCGGCCGCGGCGGCACGATCGTCGTCGCGCAACCACTGAGGCCCACCAGCAGCGCCGCGAGCATGCCCGGTCGAACAACGATGCGCATCGTCGGCTCCTTCCCTCAACATAGGCGCGGACCGCGCCCCCGTCCGTCGGATGCACAACCACCCTTGGAGGGGGGCCATACCAGCTTCCATCGCCCGCCCCCAACGGGGGCGCGGCAGCGTCCGAGCATGGTGTTGGCGCTCCAAGGCATTCAAGCCCCGCCGCGCCCCCGCCACGGGAGTCCCCGCTATAATCCCCGCCCCATGGAAGCAGGCATCGTCGGTCTCCCCAACGTCGGCAAGTCCACGCTGTTCAACGCGCTCACCGCGGCGGGCATTGACAGCGCCAACTATCCGTTCTGCACCATCGAGCCAAACGTCGGCGTCGTGCCCGTGCCCGATGCGCGGCTGAAGACGATTGAGCAGTACATCCCCACGCAGCGCGTCGTGCCCGCGGCACTGCGCCTGGTCGACATCGCCGGCCTCGTGCGCGGCGCGTCCGAAGGCGAAGGCCTCGGCAACAAGTTCCTCTCGCACATCCGCTCGGTCGATGCGATCCTGCACGTGGTGCGCTGCTTCGAGGACGAGGACGTCGCGCACGTGGAGGGCAGCGTCGATCCCATCCGCGACATCGAAACGCTCGATACCGAACTGATGCTCGCGGACCTGGCCACCGTCGAATCGTCCCTGGACAAGGCGCAGCGCAACGCCAAGACCGGCGACAAGGACGCCAGGGCGCGCGCGGCGCTGCTGGACCAATGCCGCTTGCGGCTAAGCGAGGGCCAACCCCTGCGCGGGATGGAGCTCACTCCCAACGACACAACCACGCTCAAAGGCCTCGGCCTGCTGACTTCCAAGCCGGTGCTCTATGTCGCCAACGTCGACGAGGACGACCTCGCCGGCGAGAGCGCGCCCGTGCAGCGCGTGCGCGAGCGCGCCGAGCGTGAAGAGGGGCTGGTGGTGCCCGTCTGCGCAAAGCTGGAGGCGGAGCTGGCGGAGCTGGACGAGGCCGATCGCGCGGAGCTGCTGGAGAGCGTGGGCTTGACCGAGCCGGCGCTGCACACGCTGGCGCGCGCGGCGTACGAACTGCTCGGCTTGCAGAGCTTTTTCACCGCCGGCGACAAGGAGATCCGCGCGTGGACCGTCCGCCGCGGCGCCACCGCGCCCGAGGCCGCGGGCGTGATTCACAGCGACATCCAGCGCGGCTTCATCCGCGCCGAGGTCTACAGCGTCGCCGACCTGCAGCACTACCAGTCGGAAAAGGCGATCCGCGAGGCCGGCAAGATGCGCGTGGAAGGCAAGGAATACGTCGTGCGGGAAGGCGACGTTTGCCACTTCCTGTTCAATGTATGATGGGGCCGCACGGGCGATCGGTCGGATTCGTTTGCGAAAGGCGGCGACGATGAAGCGAAGAAACGTGCGACTGCTGCTGTTCGGCGGACCAGACCACCTCTCGGTGCCCGCGGAGATCGGCGCGCTGGCGCTGCGCGTCGGCGCGGGCCTCGGCCTGGCGCTGGGTCACGGCATCAACAAGATGCCACCCTCCGACGGCTTCATCACCGGCGTCGGTGAAATGGGCTTTCCATTGCCGACGCTGTTCGCATGGATGGCGGGCCTGGCGGAGTTCGCCGGCGGTCTGCTCGTGGTGCTCGGCTTGCTCACGCGCCCCGCCGCACTGTTTGCCACGTGCACCATGGCCACGGCGTTCTTCATCCGTCACGCCAATGATCCATTCGGCGACAAGGAGCTGGCCATGCTCTACGGCCTGGTCATGCTCATGTTCTGTTTCGCCGGCGCCGGCCGCTTCAGCATCGACCGCATGCTCCGCCCCGGTGGTCAGCGCGCGCTCTGACGTACATCCAATCCATGCATAGTGGATTTGCTTTCAACTTCCCTCCCTTGAGGGAGGGGTTAGGGGAGGGCGAAACGCACTGCAACCATGAGCGCTGATGCGCGTGATGGTGGTGCGTGTGACGCTGACATGCGTGGTGATGACGCACAGGTGTTCATGCGCCTCACCCTCCCCCAGCCCCTCCCTCAAGGGAGGGGGGGGTGAGACTGGCCGCTCACGCGCCCCAGTTGTACGTCGCGCTGATCTCGATGTCCGGGTGCAGCGACTTGTGCACGGGGCAGCGGCCGGCGGAGCGCTCGAGGCGCGGGCGCAGGTCTTCCGGCACGTCCTGCGGGATGTCGAACGTCAGATCGATGCGCCGGTAGAGATGTGTCTTCTCGTCGAAGTCCGAGGTGATGCGCACCGTGATGTCGCGCAGCTCAAGGTCGAACTTCACCCGCGCGGCGATCGCCAGCGTCTGCACCATGCACGAGCCCAGCGCCGCGGCGAGCAGGTCGCTCGGCGAGGGATGGTCGTACGGCTGCTCGTCGCGCGCGGTGACGATGCGCAGCGTTTCGCCGCTTTCGTGGTGTTTGGCGTCGCAAACGTACGGGCCGTGATACTGGATCGTGAATTCGGGCATGGTGGTCCCTCGGTGATTTACGGTCCGCTTCTTCCCGTTTAGCGTGCGGGCCGAAGGCCCGCATGACATGTTGATCGTCGCGAAAGCGCATCCGACGGCGGGCCTTCGGCCCGCGCGCTAAACGTTACGGGCGCCCCTTCACCGTTTCAACAACTGCTCGCGCTGGATCATCACCTGCAGCGTGTGACACACCAGTTCGACCTGCGTCTCGTCCATGCGCGGGAAGAACGGCAGCGCGATGGTGCGCTCGCTGGCGCGCTCGGCGGCGGGGAAGTCGCCTTTCTGGAAGCCGAACTGCTGGCGATAGAACGGCTGGAGGTGGATGCACGGGAAGTAGTTGCTCGCGCCGACCTCGTGCCGGCGCAGGCCGGTGATGATGCGGTCGCGCTCGACGTGGCCGTACTCTTCGCTGAGGCGCGGCACGAAGACGAACCACGACATCCGCTCTTCGCAGTCGGTGGGGATGTTCGGCAGGATCAGGTCATCCCAGTCCATCAGCCGGCGCATGTACATGCCCGCGACCTGGCGGCGCAGCTCCAGCAGCTCATCGATGCGCTGCATCTGCGCCACGCCGAGCGCCGCGGCGAGTTCCGAGAGGCGGTAGTTGAATCCTAGCCGATCGTGCGCCAGCCACGCGCCGGCGTTGGTCGGCTGCGCGCCGCCCGGCTGCTGCTGCGCGGAGGCGCGGCCCTGGTTGCGCATCGATCGGCAAAGCTCGGCGATGCGGTCGTCATCGGTCACGATCACGCCGCCTTCGCCGGTGGTGATCTGCTTGTTGGGATAGAACGCGAACACCGCCGCGCGCCCGAACGAGCCCGCCGATCGATCGTGGTGCCGACCGCCGATCGCTTCGCACGCATCTTCAATCAGCGGAATCTCGTGACGGTTCGCGATGCGCTCCAACTCCGGCATGTGCTCGGTGCTGCCGAACACGTCCACCGCGAGAATCGCCTTGGTGCGCTCGGTGATGGCGGCCTCGACCTTTTGCGGGTCGAGGTTCAGGCTCATCGGATCGATGTCGGCGAACACCGGCGTCGCGCCGGCCATGAGAATGCAGTTGCTCGAAGCGATGAACGAGAACGGCGTGGTCACCACTTCATCGCCCGGGCCGATGCCCAGCGCCAGCAGCGCCAGGTGCAGCCCCGCCGTGCCGGAGGAGACCGCGATGCCGTGCCGCCGGTCGGCGCGGTCGGCGACGAGCTGCTCGAAAAGATCCTGCCGCGGCCCGATCGACAGCCGCCGCGAACGCAGCACGTCGGTCACAGCCTCGATCTCGGCCTCGGTGATGTCGGGTTGGCTCAGGGGAATTTCACTCATGGAAGGTGGTCCATCACGCGTTGCAGCGCTTCGTCCGCGCGGTCGGTGCGCGTCAGCCAGTGCCACGCCGCCTGCACGCGCAGTGTGTCTTGCAGCCCGCCGCCGCCGCGCGCCAGCAGCGAGAGCGTGCGCATTTGACGCTCGGTCAACGGTTCGTCGTAACGGGCGCGCAGCAGCAGCGCCAGGTACTGGTTCTCGGACTCGTCGAACGCCGGCACGTTTTGCAGCACGGTGTGCGGGTTCGGCGATTGCGTGCGCACGAGGCCAAGCAGAATGGCGCGCACCAGCGTCGGATCGCTGTCGTCGCTGGCGAGGATCGGCCGCAGCAGCTTCGCCGCCGGCTCGGGCGCCTGCTCGAAAAGTGTCTGCGTGGCGCGCACCACGTCGTGCAGGCCCTGCACGCGCCGCTGTGGCTCCGCTTCCTCGAACGCCAGCACCAGCCCGAGCAGGATGAGCTGCGCGTCGGTCGGCGCGGCATGATCGCGCGCGTAGCGCAACGCCGATTCGTTGGCGATCGGGTGGTTCAGCCGCACCAGCTCGACGACATCGTCGGCCACGTTGGCGCTGTCGGTGGTGATCGCCTGTCCGGCGCGCGCGATGCGCTCCAGCAACGGCCCGTCCGCGTTTTTCGCCATCACGTCGAACAGGTCGATCGTCAGCCACGGCGCCAGGTTCAGCGCCGCCAGCGCCAGCCGGTTGCGCTCCGCGGGCGCGGCGGCCGATTCAAAGCGCTGTTGCCACAGCGGGGCGGCGCGCGGATCGCCGAAGCGCAGCGCCACGCGCAGCGTCAGGCGGCGCAGCTCCGCGTCGATGTTCGCCTCGGTGGTCACCGCATGGCCCCACGCGCCCAGCCGGTGCATGCCGTGGCGCAGCGCGGTGCGTGCCATCATGCGCCGCGCCGCGTCGCGCTGCGGGTCGCTGCTCTGGTTGATCGTTTGCAGCGCCTCAGTGCCGGCGTCGTCGCCGAGCTGGTGCAGCATCATCGCCGCGAGCGCCCGGCTGCCGATGCGCTCCGCCTCCAGCGCGGCGTGCAGCAGCGCGGCGTTGTCGAAGCGGTCGGCCTCGAGCAGGCGCAGCGCGATCAGCAGCTTGACGCCGATCTCCAGGTCGTCCCATGCCAGGAGCTGCGCCGCGTCGTCGAGGTGCAGCAGGTCGTTGTCCAGCGCGGTGCCGATGAGCTGGACCTGCACGCTCGGCTCGTCGATCTCGCCGAGATCGGCCGGCAGAAGGCGCGGCTCGGGTTGGCGCAGCTCCGCGCGGCCGAGGATGCCGTGGATGCGCAGGATCGGGTGCTCGCTCGCGGCGAGGCGCGCCAGCAGCGGATCGAGCGCCGGATCGCGCAGGTGGCGCAGCGCCCCCAGCAGGCGATTGTGCCGGCCGTCACGCTGCACCGTCACGCTTCGGCGGAGCACGTAGACCGCCGAGTCCAGTGTCTTGCGCGCCGCGTCGTCGTCACCCGCGGCGGCGGCCGCGGGCACGGTCAGGAGGGCGAGCAGCAGGCTGATCCACGCGAATCGGAACATAAACGGACAGTGTACGACATCGCCCGGTTCGGTAAAGAATCGGGGACGGGCCCCGGCACAATTGACCCCGCACGCGGACCTTGTCACGATAATCGGCTCGATGGGCTACGAACGTGACAACATCCGCCAGCTTCACGCCTACGTCCCCGGCGAGCAGCCGCAGACGACCGACGTGGTCAAGCTCAACACCAACGAGAACCCGTACCCGCCGCCCCCGGCCGTGGTCGAGGCGGTGCGCGCGGTCACCGCCGACCAGTTGCGCCGCTATCCCCCGCCACGCGCCGATCGTTTCCGCGAGGCCGCCGCCCACGCGCACGGCCTCGCCCCCGAGCAGGTCATCGCCACCCACGGCGGCGACGAGCTGCTGCGCCTCGCCATCACCGTCTTCTGCGCTCCCCTACGAAGCGATGCGACTCCGCCGCGCACTGGTGGACTGGGCATCGCCGACCCAAGCTACTCGCTCTACCCCATCCTCGCCGCCATCCACGACACACCGCTGCGCACCATCGCGCTGGATGAGAACTTCGCGCTGCCCGCCGACTTCGCCGAACGTCTCAACGACGCCGGCTGTCGCCTCGCGATGATCGTCAATCCCCACGCCCCCTCCGGCCGGCTCGAACCGATCGAAACACTGCGCGCAATTGCACAGAAGTTCAACGGCGTCGTGCTCATCGACGAAGCCTACGTCGACTTCGCGGAGCGCGACGCGCTGCCGCTGATCACCAATGGCGAGTTCGACAACGTCCTCCTGCTGCGCTCCATGAGCAAGGGCTATTCGCTCGCCGGCCTGCGCCTCGGTTACGGCATCGGCCACCCCGACCTCATCACCGCGCTCGACAAGGCGCGCGACAGCTACAACCTCAACATCGTCGCCCAGACCGCGGCCGCCGCCGCGCTGGCGCACCGTGACACCGTTCGCGAATCGTGGCGGAAGGTCGTCGCCGAGCGCCGGCGCATCACCGACGCGCTCGCGGGCATGGGCTGGTCCATCCTGCCCAGCCAGAGCAATTTCATCCTCGCCACCCCGCCCGCCGCCGGCCCCAGCGCCCGCCAACTCCACGAATCACTCAAGCAGCAGGCCATTTTCGTGCGATATTTCGACCAGGAGCGCCTCGACGACCGCTTGCGCATCACCATCGGCACACCCGAGCAGAACGACGCGCTTTTGAACGGCATTGCCAACTGCCGATTGCCGATTGCCGATTGAAGAAAGACATCGGCAGCGCAGCTTTGAAATCGGCAACCGGCAATTGGCAATTGGCAATCGGCAATCTGGAGCACTCATGCCCCGCACCGCCACCATCAC
>JBMCXL010000018.1:0-17964 GCA_048621015.1 Phycisphaeraceae bacterium | reverse complement strand
CTGACTTCTGACTTCTGACTTCACTACGACTCCACGGCGCCTGCCCCCGCCGCGTTGGGCAGCCAGAATCCGCCGTCGATGCGCAGCGTGGCGGCGGTGATGTAGTCGGCGTCGTCCGATGCGAGATAGACCGCCGCCTTGCCGATCTCCTCGCTCGTGCCTAACCGCCCCCACGGCAGCTTCTTCGCCTCGGCCTGGAGATCCTGCTCGGTGGCGAAGGCACGCTCGCCCGGTGTATCGATCCAGCCCGGCTCGATGGTGTTCACGCGAATGCGATAGGGCAGCAGTTCCTCCGCGATCGTGTGGCACATGTGGTTCAACGCCGCCTTCGCCGAGTCGTAGGCGACCGACGTCGCATAGGGAATCACCGCGTGCACCGAGCTGATCATGATGATCGAGCCGCGCTTCTCATGCGCCACCATGCGCCGCGCGCACGCCTGACTGACCGCGAACGCGCCGATGAGCGAGACGTTCAACACCTGCTGCATCTCCTCGTTGCTCAGCTCGAGGAACGGTTTGCGAATGCTCAGCGCCGCGTTGTTCACACAGATGTCCACCGGTCCCAGCGACTCCTCGGCCTTGGCGACCATTTGATCCACGTCGTCGCGCTGCGAAACGTCGCCGTAGCAGACGACCGCGCGCCGACCGAGCCGCTTGACTTCGTCGGCCACGGCTTCGGCCTCATCCACGTGATGCAGGTAATTCACCACCACGTCAGCGCCGGCGCGCGCCATCTCCAGCGCGATGCCGCGGCCGATGCCTCGGTTCGAGCCGGTGACGAGTGCGACGCGATTCTCCAGCTTCATGTGTTGCCTCCCTCCGTTGTGAAACAGAGTGCAGTGTATCGCGGCGCGTCGTTCTGTTTAAGCCGGTCCTGAGCGAGTCCGCGAGCGAAGGTCCGGATGTCTGCGGCGTGCACCACCCGCAACGATCCGGACCTTCGCTGCGCTCAGGACCGGCTTAAAGCGTGCGGTGCGCGAAGATGGTTGAGCGCGCTGGGCGCAAAAAGAAACCCCCGGCGTCGGAGCGCACCGGGGGTCCCCCTCAAAATCGTCACGGGCGAATGTGCGAACGAACGCCGGACCGCGGTTGATGCCCGCGGGACCCGGCTGACGGTGGTCTTAGACCGCTTCCTTGACCTTCTTGAGCGGCCGAATCTTGACCACCTTGCTGGCGGGCTTGGCCTTGATCATGATCTCCTCGCCGGTGAACGGGTTGCGCCCCTTGCGGGCCTTCCGCGCCGGCTTCTTCTTGACCGTCATCTTGCAGATGCCCGGCAGGCTGAACTCCTGGTTCTGCTTCAGGCTCTTCTTGATCACGCCCTCGAGTTCGTCGAACACGGCCGAGACGTCCCGCTTGGGCAGGTCGGTCTTGTCCGCGATCTGGGTCATGATCTCGCTCTTGCTCGGGGCCTTCTTGGCCCCGGCCTTCTTCGTCGAACGTTTCTTGGTGCTCTTCTTTTTCGCCATGGTGCTCTCCTTAGCGATTCGGGGTTGTCACCCGCCCGTGACCGGTCCGCGTTCCGTGGACCGCTGCTTTGACATTGAGTATCGCAATTGTGGCGGCATTCACTGCAATTTTCAATGAGCGAAAGGGCTCAAACCCTGAAAAAATTCGGGTTTTTTGCGTGATTCGGGCCTGGAACCCTCGAAAAACCGGACAACGGCGCGTGATCAGGCACTCAAACGCCGCGCCGAAGCACGGCATGGGCGTCGCATGACACGTCGAGCGCGCTTGCCGTGGCGAGCGGTCGGCCCGTTCAATCGCCGAGGATGACCACGTCTTCCGGCGCGATGTGGACGCGCACGTCGGCCCCGGCCGCGTCGGTCACGGCAGGGTTCAGTTCGAACGCGATAAGCCGCAACTGGTCGCCGACCTGGAGATGGTGCTGGGCGATCTCGCCGAAGTAGACCGCCTGCGCCCGCGTGGCGGTGAAGGTATTGCGCTGCTCGCCCGCCTGGCCGTTGACACCGAGGCGCAGCGCTTCGGGACGGATCGAGCAGGTGACGTTGCCGGTGGCGGGCAGGTCCGCGGCGTAGGCGCAGGAATGGAGCCGGCCGGCGGCGGTTTCGAGCACGGCGAACTGGCCCTCGCGGCCGACGACCTCCGCGGCGAGGAAGTTCGTTTCGCCGAGAAAGTCGGCGACAAAGCGGCTGGTCGGGCGCTCGTAGAGTGTGCGCGGCGGGCCGACCTGCATCACGTGCCCCTCGTGCATCACGGCGATGCGATCGGACATCGACAGCGCTTCCTTCTGATCGTGCGTGACGTACACGGCGGTGATGCCCGCATCCTTGCAGATGCGCCGGATCTCGCTGCGCATCTGCGTGCGCAGTTTCGCATCCAGGTTCGACAACGGCTCATCAAGCAACAACACCGTCGGCTGCACAACCAGGGCGCGCGCCAGCGCCACGCGCTGCTGCTGCCCGCCGGACAGTTGGTTGGGCTTGCGATCGGCGTAAGCGTGCATCTGCACCGTGCGCAGCACCTGGTCAACGCGCTTCTGCTTCTCGACACTGGGAATCTTGCGCACGTCCAGACCGAACGCCACGTTCTGGCGCACGGTCATGTGCGGCCACAGCGCATAGCCCTGGAACACCATGCCCGTGTTGCGCTTGTTCGGCGGCAGGTGCGTGACGTCCTGCTTGCCGAAGTGGATCGAGCCGGCGGTAGGCTCGGTGAAGCCCGCGAGCATGCGCAGTAGCGTTGTCTTGCCGCAGCCGCTCGGCCCGAGCAGAAAGAACAGCTCGCCCGGCTGAATGTCCAGATCCACACCGTCCACCGCGCGGGTGGCGCCGAAATGCTTGGTCAGTTGACGGAGAGTGATCGGCTGCATCGCTGGGTGAACCAGTGTAGCAGGAAGACAGTAGGGCAGGTGAACAGGAGAACAGGAGAAGAAGCGACGCGACTGCGTCGCGTGACCGGAAGCGACCGCTTTCGGCGATCCGAGCCGCCCGCGGCATCCACCGCACCCCGGCCTCCTCACGCCCGCCCGATCACCGCCGCCATCCGCCCACTGCGCGTCCCGTCCCGCCGATAGCTGAAAAACAGATCATCCTGCTGATACGTGCAGCCCGCGCCGTCGTCGATCGCCGCGGCCGGCACGCCACCGCGCTGCAACTGGCACCGCACCGCCCGCCCCAGGTCAACGTGCGGCTTCACGTCGATCGTGCGGTCGATCGTCTCCGCCAACGCCGCCGCCTCGAACGCCTCGGCCACTTCGGGCCCGACCTCGAAAGGCGTGACGCCGATGTGCGGGCCGATCGCCGCGACCACCGCTTCGGCCGGGACATCAAAGCGCGCGTGCATCGCCTTCAGCGTCTCCGGCACCACGCCCGCCACCACGCCGCGCCATCCCGCGTGCACCGCCGCTACCACGCGCCCCGTGCGCTCGGCCAGCAGCACCGGCACGCAATCCGCCACGCGCACGGTCAACAACTGGTTCGGCCGGTCCGTCACCAGTGCATCGGCTTGCGGCGCATCGCTCGGTTTGACCGGGTCCGCCGGCGGCGACCACACCGCGGTGCCGTGCACCTGTTTCACTTCCACGCGCACCGCGCGCTCGCATCCCAGCGCGCGGCGCAGGCGGCGGAAGTTCTCCGCCACCGCCGTGTTGGCGTCGCTCTGTTCGCTCTTTTCCAGGGTGGCCAGGTTCAGCGATGCGTATGGGCCTTTGCTGACACCGCCCAGTCGCGTCGAGAAGGCGTGCGTCACGCCCGCTTCGCGCAGGCGCGGCGATTGGAACGTCACCACGCCGTTGTCGTGTTCGGTGCGTTCGAGCATGAGGGCATTTTAGGGCACATCTAATCCACGCGTCGCGTGTGACAGACGCGCTCAACTCCCCTCCCTTTGAGGGAGGGGTAGGGGGAGGGTGGGGCGCGCGTTGACCAATTCACCATCGTCATGCGCGACAGCGCTCATGGTTGCAGGTCGCACGACCCTCCCCCGGCCCCTCCCTGAGAGGGAGGGGGGTTAAGAGCGCAGCCACTGCGCCTGGATTGGGCGTGCGCTAGCCAGGTTTCAGAATCGACCGCTCAACAGAGACGATGATCGCGGGTACGCTATAGGCATGGCTGACGGCACCTACGAGATCACGGTCGAAACGGTCTTTCCCGCCGCGCACACCCTGCGCCTGCCCGATGGCAGCGACGAACCATTACACGGTCACAACTGGCAGGTGGCGGTCACCGTCGCGCGCGCTGGCCTGGACGCGATGGAAACCGTCATGGACTTCCACGAGTTGGAGCGCATCGTGGAGACGATCATCGCGCCGTGGCGCAACCAGCATCTCAACGAGCAGCCGCCGTTCGTCGACCAGGGCGTGAACCCCAGCGCCGAGCGCGTTGCGTGGTGGATCGGCAAGCAGACCGCGGCGCAGCTGCCGGAAGGCGTGCGCCTGGTGGACGTGCGCGTCGGCGAAGCGCCGGGATGCACCGCGGTGTATCGGCCGTGAAATGAAGCGCCGATCATTCGCGCCACGTTCCACGTCTTCAAGCTTGGAAGCCGATCCTGAGCGCAGCGAAGGTCCGGATCGTTGCGGGTGATGCGCGCCGCCTCCATCCGGACCTTCGTTCGCGGACTCGTTCAGGACCGGCTTGAGCACGAGGTCGCGTCATCGCACTGCAAATTACCTGTTTTCTCACCGCGCGCATGAAAAAAGGCCCGGCCGAGGAGAATCCTCGGACCGAGCCCTTCCGGGGGCAAGGTGAGTTTGTAGTTGGCGGATGGGTTTCCCGCATCCACTCACCGGGCCAACACCCATGAGTCTACACCATTCGAGGCTTGGGTCAACCGACATTAAAAGTTCGCAAAAAAATCCAACGGGGCCACAGATGTTGCGGCGCGCCTCCGACGGCGCACTAAAGACGGCGCACTAAAAATGTTTGGTGACTGCGGTGTCTGCCCGGTCTTCCGCCTGGATCGGTATCATCCCCGATATGGCCGACCACCAGCCACCCATCGGGTTGATCGCCGGCGCCGGGCGCCTGCCGATCCTGACCGCCCGGGGCATCCGGGCGGCGGGGCGCTGCGTGGCGTGCGTGGGCCTGGCGGACCAGCACGAGCCGGAGCTGGCCGATGAATGCGATGCATTTGCGCCGGCGGGCGTGGTGCGGATTGGGCGCTGGATTCGCCTGCTGCACCGCTGGGGGGCCCGGGAGGCGGTGATGATCGGCCGGGTGCGGAAAACACGCATGTACGAGCCGGGCCGGCTCTGGCGCCAACTGCCGGACTGGCGTGCCATCTGGCTGTGGTACCGTATTCTCCGTCACGACCACCGCTCGCAGGCGCTGCTCTGCGCGGTGGCCAATGAACTGGCCCGCAATGGAATCACGCTGATTGACACAACGCGCTACATCCCCGAGCACCTGGCCGAGGTCGGCGTGATGACCCGGCGCCAGCCGCGCGCGGCCCAGCGCGACGACATCGCCTTCGCGCGTCCGATCCTGCATCGGCTCAACGAACTGGACATCGGCCAGGCGCTGGCGGTCAAGGAGCGCGACGTCATCGCCGTCGAAGCCATGGAAGGCACCGACGCCATGATCGCTCGCGCCGGTGAGCTGTGCCGTTCCGGTGGATGGACTCTGGTCAAAGGAGCCGGCGCGAGCAAGGACCTGCGCTTCGACGTGCCGACCGTCGGCCCGGCGACGATCGAGAACCTGCACCGCGCCGGCGGGACGTGCCTGGCCATCACCGCCGGCCGCGTCATCCTCGCCGACAAGCCGAAGGTGCTCGAAATGGCCGACCGGCTGGACATCCCGATCGTCGGCATCGAAGGCGACGAGACGTGACATGCCCAAGCCGGTACGCATCACCAGTCCGGGCAATCCGCGCATCAAGCGCGTGGTGAAGCTGCGCAATCATCGCGATCGGCGCAAGGCGGGCCTGTTCATCGCGGAAGGGGCGCGCGAGGTGAGTCGGGCGGCTGCGGCGGGGCTGCACGTGCGCGAGCTGTTCGTTTCGCCGGAGCTGCTGGTCGGTGTGCGCGAGGGTGAGTCGGCGGTGGAGACATGGCAGCGCGCGGCGGATGAGGTGGGGCGCGCGTGTCCCGGCCTGGGCGAGGACGTGGGGTGGTTGAGCGTGCCGCCGCCGGTGTTTCGCAAGATGGCGTACCTGCGCGAGCCGGAGGGGCTGCTGGCGGTGGTGGATCAGCCAAGCTGGACGCTTGAAGCGTTGCCGGCGGTGACGGGGCGGACGCTTTACCTGGTGGCGGTGGGGATCGAGAAGCCGGGCAACCTCGGCGCGATGGTGCGCACGGCGGAGGCGGCGGGGTGCGACGCGGTGCTCGCGGCCGATTCGCCGGGCGATGTGTTCAACCCCAACGCGATCCGCGCCAGCACGTGCGCCGTGTTCGCGCTGCCGACGGTCGCCGCGCCGAGCGAGGCGATCGTGAACTGGCTGGCGGACAAGCACGTGCGCGTGATGGCGGCGACGCCGCGCGGGGCCGTGGCGCACACGGCGGCGGACTGGCAAGGCCCCGTGGCGGTGGCGATCGGCGCCGAGGACGTGGGGCTGGACAAGGCGTGGCTGAACGCGGCCGACCGCAGCGGCGGGCAGCGCGTGCTGATTCCCATGCGCGGCCGGCTGGTCGACTCGCTCAACGCCTCGGCCGCGGCGGCGGTGCTGTTGTTCGAGGCGCGGCGCGCGCTGGGGGCGGAGGCGCCGGTCGGTTAAAGTAGGGGGTTCCTCGGGCGTGCCAGGAGTGAGTCATGCGCGTGCTCATGCTCGGTTGGGAGTTTCCGCCGTACATCAGTGGCGGGTTGGGCACGGCGTGCCAGGGGTTGACGCGCGCGCTCAGCCAGCAGGACGTGCACGTGACCTTTGTCCTGCCGCGCCCGATCGAGCAGCACACCGTCGGCGACGTGCGCGTCGTCTCGGCCAACAGCAGCGCCCCGGCGCCGCGTGAGCCCGTGGGCGCCACCGAGTCGTTCGCCGATACAGCCGGCTTCGAGAATGTCACGTTCCATGCCGTGCCCGCGAACCTGCGCAGTCCGTATCAGCGCGCCCGGCAGCGCTGGGCCGAGATCGACCGGCACATCGCGGCGCAGCGCCAGGCGGCGGCGCAGCCCGGCAGCGTGCTGCACGAGCCCGAGGCCGAGGCGGCGCGCCACGGCCATGCGCCTGGGCACGATGCGGCGAGCCTTTACACCGGCGATCTGTTCGGCGAGGCGGATCGCTACGCGCGGCGCTGCGTCGAGTTGGCGCGGCGCGACCAGATCGACGTGATCCACGCCCACGACTGGCTGACCTTCCCCGCCGGCATGGCCGTGGCCGCGTTCACCGGCAGGCCGCTGGTCGTGCACGTGCACTCGACCGAGTTCGACCGCGCCGGTGAGCGCATCGACCAGCGCATCTACGAGATCGAGCGCCGCGGCATGCACGCGGCCGTGCGCATCATCACCGTCAGCAACCTCACGCGCGCCATCCTGCAACACCGCTACGGCGTACCGGGCGACCGCATCGACGTGGTCTACAACGGCATCGATCCCGCGCCGCGCCCCGAAGCGCGCCAGCACGCCCGGGCGATCAAGAACGGCGACCGCATCGTGCTGTTCCTCGGCCGCGTGACCATGCAGAAGGGGCCGGGCTATTTCATCGAATCGGCGAAAAAGGTGCTCGAAAAGCACGAGCATGTGAAGTTCGTCATCACCGGCTCGGGCGATCAGATCCCCGAGGTGATCGACCTGGCCGCGCGCTACGGCATCGGTCACAAGGTTACTTTCACCGGCTTTCTCGAAGGCGAGGACGTCGATCGCGTGTTCGAGATGGCCGACGTCTACGTCATGCCCTCGGTCAGCGAGCCGTTCGGTCTCGCGGCGCTGGAGGCGATCCGCCACGACGTGCCCGCCATCGTCTCGCGCACCTCCGGCGTCAGCGAAGCGCTGCGCCACGTGCTGCGCGTCGATTTCTGGAACACTGACGAGATCGCCGACAAGATCCTCGCGGTGCTCAACCATCCGCCGCTGGCGAAGACGCTGTGCAGCAACGCCGACCGGGAGATCGAGCAATTCACGTGGCGCGATGCCGCGGAGCGCTGCCGGCGCATCTATCACGAGGCGATGGCGGTGATGCCGCGGTGATCGTAAAGCCGACGGATGGCGATCCGTCGGCTTTGTCCGCTACGCGCACGTCAGGTACGCGCGTTTGATCTTTTCCACATACGCGGCCTGGTCCATCGCCCAGTAATCTTCAGAGAACACTTCGACTTCGTTGTAGCCGATGAAGCCCGTCGCCTCGACGCACGCGCGGATGGCTTTGATGTCGATGCAGCCATCGCCCATCAAACCGCGGTCGGTCAGCAGGTGGCGCGTCTCGACGCGCCAGTCACAGATGTGAAAACCAAAGAGCGTGCCCTGCTCGCCGGCGAGCTGAATCTCGCGCTCCAGGTCCGGGTCCCACCAGACATGATAGACGTCGACGGCGATGCCAATGTGCGAATCGTCGAGTTGCTCGCACACCTGGCGCGCCTCGGCCATGCGGTTGATGCAGCTCTTGTCGGCCGCGTACATCGGATGCAACGGCTCGATCGCGAGCTTCACGTTCCGCTCGCGGGCATACGGCAGCACCGCGCCGATCCCTTCGGCGACCTGCTTGCGCGCCTCGCTCAGCGGCATGCCCGGCACCGCACCGACCACGAGCACGATCATCTCCGCGCCGATCGCCGCCGCCTCGTCCACGGTCCGCCGATTGTCGTCGAGCGCGGCTTGCCGCTTCGCGCTCTCCATCGCGGGGAAGAACCCACCGCGCACCAGCGCGGGCACCGCCATGCCACTGTCCGCCAGCATCTTCGCCGCTTCATCACACGACACACCACCCTGCGCCGGATCGATCAGGTGCCGCCACACGCTGAGCGCGTTGACGCCCGCCTTCGCGTAACCGTCGATGCATTCGCGCAGCGACCAGGGCTTGTTGGTCTGCGTGTGGATGGCGAGGCGCGACAGGTCTTTCAATTCGGAGGCGGACATGGGTTCCTTTCAGGATGGCAGAAGCAGCGCGGAAACATCGTTTAGCGTGCGGGACGAAGGCCCGCCGTGCGCTTGAACGCGGCCACGAAGCGGCGGATCTTCCACCCGCTCGTTAAACAGCTTGTTCGCTGACAGGCTCGGGGGCGACCGTCGGCCCGTCGAATGACTCGGGCATGCGAAACACGCGGCCGTCGATGTCGGCGAAGTAGAGGCGCGACGACGACGGCTCGTACACACGCCCGTCCGCCCACATCCACGCAAAGTCCGGTGACGCGTCGCGCGGGCGGCGCGCGTAGGTGTGCGTGTTCTTCGGATCGTCCAGCAGCCGCGCGAGCTTGCGCCACGTTTCGCCGCCGTCGGTCGATTGCCACATGCACATCAGGCCGCCGGTCGCCGCCGGTTCGTCGCCGGGGTCGGTCGGCGCGACGAGGCGCAGGTCGTTGTCGCCGAGCCAGTGCAGGCTGCCGTGGTCGTAGTTGTGATCGCTGGTGGTGATCGGGTGGTGCGACCATGTGCCATCGTCGCGGTAGCGCGCCAGCCACCACTGGTACGGTCCCTGCTCCGGCCCGGGCATGAAGCCGCGGCTGGTGACGTACATGACCCACGGGCGCTGCGCATCGTCGAAGCCGATGTCCTTGAGATACACCAGCTCGCCGCGTGCCTCGGCATCGAGCACCAGCGCCGGATTGTGCACGTCGCGCAGCGGCAGGTCGAGCGTTTCGCCGCTCGCGGTCTGCCAGGTGCGCCCGCCGTCGCGCGACTGGGCGTAGTAGAAGTTGGTGCGGTAATTGAGCGGGATGTCCTTACCGTCGGGATGCACGTCGAAGGCGGTGGCGACGGTGCCGTCGGCGCCGATCCAGCTCACCTGGTAGTCGCCGCTGGCCATGTGCGACAGCCAGACGGGCTCGCTCCATGCGGACCAGTCCGTGCCGTCGGGGCTGGTGGTGACGGCGAGTCGGCGTTTGCGCTCGTCGTAGCGCGTGTGCAGGAACACGAGGCCGTGCGCTTCGGTCCACCACGGTTGCGGATAGGAGAAGTTGTCGCCGACGGGCCATTCGCGCACCAGCTCGAAGCTGTCGAGGTCGTGCGGATTTCTGCTGCGCCACAGATACGAGGTGCGCTTTGAGCCGTGGCCGGGGCAGAACACCAGTAGGTGGCCGAGGTCGTCGATGCAGAGCACGGGGTTCTCGTGCGCATCGAGCAGGTTGCGCTTCATGACCTGCACGGGCCGATGCAGCAGGCCGGTGTCGTGATTGAAGTACGCCACCGCGTCGATCAGCTCGTGCTCGCCGAGCTTTTCGCCGCGCGTGTGCGCGGTGCCGAAGGCGAAGTAGGTGCGCTTCACCTCGGGCCGATGGATCGCGATCGGCGCGTGCTGCTGGGGATACGTGCCGAGGCCGCCGCTGTACTTGTAGCGGTAAGGACCGTCGAGCCGTTGGTTGCAGTACCACAGGCCGAAGAAGCCTTCGAGGGATTCGGGCATGGTGTGTCTCGTGGGATCAAGTGTGCGAAACATCCCCCTCCCTTTGGGAGAGGGAAAGGGAGAGGGGATGACCAACGACCACGGACTGCTGCTGCGCGACCTAGACGGCTGGTCGTTGACGATCCTCTCGCCCCGGCGCTCTCCCAGAGGGAGAGGGTGTTGATCTTCAAGTGGACGCGGCCTTCGCGCTGGCTTGTGAAACCTGCGGCACGTCGACCCACGTCTTTTCCTTCCAGCTCTTCATGCCGAGCTCGGCGAGCTGCACGCCCTTGGCACCTTCGCGCAGCGTCCAGCGGAACGGCTCGTCGAGCGCGACGTGGCGCAGGAACAGTTCCCACTGGATCTTGAACGCGTTGTCATATTCGCACGTGCTCGGCACTTGCGTCCAGTTCGCCCAGAGATCGACCGGCTGCGGAATGTCGGGGTTCCAGACGGGCTTGGGCGTTTCGCTCATGTGCTGCACCCAGCATTCGCGCAGGCCGGCGATGGCGGTGCCGTCGGTGCCGTCCACTTGAATGGTCAGCAGATCATCGCGGCGCACGCGCGTCGCCCAGGAACTGTTGAACTGGCAGATGGTGCCGTCGCGCAACTGGAAGATCGCGTAGGCCGAGTCGTCGGCGGTCGCCTTGTAAGGTGTGTTCTGCTCGTCGACGCGCTCGGGAATGTCGACGTTGCCCAGCGCCACCAGCGAGCCGATCTCGCCGAAGAGGTTGCTGATGACGTATTCCCAGTGGCAGAACATGTCGATCATGATGCCGCCGCCATCCTCGGCCCGGTAGTTCCAGCTCGGGCGCTGCGCCGGCTGATCGTGCACGTGGCCGGTGAAGACCCAGTAGCCGAACTCGCCGCGCACGGAGAGAATGCGCCCGAAGAAGCCCTGCTCCTGGAGCATCGCGAGCTTGCGCAGGCCCGGCAGCCACAGCTTGTCCTGCACGACGCCGTTCTTGAGCCCCGCGTTTTCGCAAAGCTCGGCCAGCGCCAGGGCTTCGTCGGTGGTCGTGGCGGTCGGCTTTTCGCAATAGATGTGCTTGCCGGCTTGTACGGCCTTTTCCACGAACTTCTTGCGCAGCAGCGTGGAAGATGCATCGAAGAACAACTCGTATTCGTCGCTGTTCAGCACGCTGTCGAGATCGGTCGTCCACTTGAGCGGCTTGCCGATCGCATCAGGCCCGTGTGCATCGGCCAGGCGCTGAAGCTTGTTGGCGCTGCGGCCGACGAGAATCGGGTCGGGCATGAGCACCAGGTCGTCGCTCACCTTCACGCCACCCTGCTTGATGATCGCGAGGATGGAGCGCAGCAGGTGCTGGTTGGTGCCCATGCGGCCGGTGACGCCGCTCATGATGATGCCGATGCGTCGCGTTTCCATCGATGAAGCTCCTGGGATAACAATTGCCGATGGTCGATTGCCGATTGCCGGTTGAATCACGCCCGTCCTGAGCGAGTCCGCGAGCGAAGGGCGGGATATTCAAGCGCCGCGCCTCACCCGCCCACCGCCGCCTCGCACGCTTCGGTCAGCCCGAACGTCGGCATCACCACTTGCGCATAACGCTCGGCGAGGACGCGGTAGCCCTCGGCGTCCGGGTGAAGCTGGTCCGGCATGTGATGCACGAACGAATGACCGAATAGCGTCAGCCCGTCGATGTAGTGCAGGTTCGCATCACCGCGCTCGCGCAGCACCGCGACCGCCTCCGCGATCAGCTCGCGCTTCTGCACCAGCGTCATGCCCGCCCTGTTGGGCGTGTTCTCGCGCGGCGGATTCGCGATCGGCGAGACACACACCATCGGCGTTTCGGGATGACCGTCCCGCAACGTCAGAATCGTGCCCAGCACCATCGCGCGGAACGTGCGCTCGTTGTAGCTGCCCGAACCCATCACGTTGATGCCCAGGCACAGGCTGATGTAGTCCGCCGGCAGGTCGCGCATCATGCGCGTCACCACCGGCTCCAGGTGACAGTTGCCGCCGTAGCCCAGGCACGTCAGGTTCAGGTCGAAACGGTTCGCCACAAGCGCCGGCCACGTCTCGCTCGGCCCCGCGGCCGCGCCCGCCTGCGTGATCGAACTGCCATAAACCAGCCACTTCGGACGCGGGTCCTGCCAAGGCTTGACGTTCGCCGATTTGTCCACCGTTAAACGCTGCACGGCGACCGCTGTGCCATGCGGCAGATACAGCTCGAGGCGATGCTCACCTTCGGGCAGATCAGTGAAGCACACCATGCCTTCGGGTTTTTCGAGTGTCTGGCGCTGATGCATCGCGCCGTCCACGAGAAGGTCGAAGGTGCACGCCCCCTCACCGCCATTGAAACCGGGCGAGACGGTCAGCGCGACCTGCGACGTATCGCTCACGAATGTAAGTCGCACGCCCGCCGCCGCGGCTGCGCGCTGGCGCAACGTCGGCTCATAGAGCAGAAGATCATCGTGCACGAGCCGCCATGGATGCACGCCCGCGCCGGTCTGCTGGAGGGAGACGGCGCCGGCGAAGGTCACGGGGCCGTCGATGAGAGGTAGGGTTTGCTCGCTCATGGTTTGATGCCCTGTCGGGAGAGTCAGGCGCGCGCGGCGGTTTCGGCGGGCGCGTCCGTTTCGATGCCCAGCTTCTCCCACCACGGTCGCAGGTCGACGAGGGTGCCTTTCTGCATCGCTTCGTCGATCGCGAGGCAGGTGACCGCCGACTTGAACCCTTCGCTCAGGCCGGAGCGCTCCGGCGCGCCTTCGAGCATGCACTGGGCGAGTCCGTCGGTGAGCACGGGGTCGGAGCCGCCGTGGCCGCCGGTGGCCTTGGTGTCGTAAAGGACGGTGGGCTCGTTCCAGCCGATGCGCTTGAGGCGGATCTCGCCGGCGACGGCGTCCGCGTCAATGCTGCCCTCGGTGCCGCAGATGTAGCTGCGCCGCTGCGGCTGGCCGGCGCTGCAATGCAGGAAGAACGTCATGCGCACCTGGTTGGCGAACTCGAGGATGGCGACCTGGTTGTCGATCACGTCCTGATCGATGGTGAACGGGTTTTTCAGGTTCTCGCGGCTGAAGGTCATGAACGCCTTGCCGCCGGTGCGCGGGTCCGGTCCAACGCGGTCGACATGATGGGCGTTCTCGGGTAGGAAGAAGTTGCGTCCGCCGAAGCTGGCGACGCGCGTCGCGAGGCTGCCGGTGAGCCAGTTGGCGATGTCGATGTCGTGGCAGCACTTTTCCAGGAGGAACGGGCCGCCGAACTTGCGCAGCCGGCGCCAATCCTGGTGCATGAACGCGCCGTGATTGAATTGCAGCGTTTCGTTCATCTCCATGCTGATGATGTCACCGATCGCGCCGTCGCTGACGAGCTGCTGGAGTCTGGTGTAGTGCGGCGAGTAGCGCAGCGTGAAGCCGATGAAGAAGCGCTTGCCGGTGCGCTCGTGCGCCTCGCGCATCGCGATGCAGTCCTCCATCGTGGTCGCCAGTGGCTTTTCGCAGAACACGTCCTTGCCCGCCTCCATCGCGGCGACCGCGTGTTCGCGGTGGAAGGCGTTGGGCGAGCCGATCATCACCCAGTCGACGTGGTCGGCGGCGAGCAGGGCGTGGTGGTCCTCGTGCTCGGTCGCGTTCGGCTCAGCCAGCGCCAGTGCCCGCTGGCGCGCCTCGGCGCTCGGGTCGCACACCGCCGTGACGCGCAGGCCGGGACGATCCGTCAGCAGGGATTTCGCCAGGCCGCACAACCGGTGGCCGCAGCCGATCAAGCCGATCCGCACATCGCTACTCATGACAGGGTCTCCTTCGGCGCCAGCGCCGTCGGCGAAGCACGATACCAAAATCCGCGCCCCGCGCGTAAAGCCGGCGCCACAGCCCGCGGCCCGCTTGGTACGATGCCCGTCCACCCCCCGGAGGAGACCCGCGCGATGGAAATTCCGCTCAAGTACGGCCTCAACCCCAACCAGGGCTTCGCCCGCCTCGTCAGCGAGCGCGACCCCGCGCCGCTGACCGTGCTCAACGGAAAGCCTTCATTCATCAACATCCTCGACGGCCTGCGCGGCTGGCAGCTCGTACGCGACATGAAGACCGCGACGGCCAAACCCAGCGCCGCCAGCTACAAGCACGTCTCCCCCGCCGGCGCCGCCGTCGCCGGGGAGCTGACCGAGACGTTCCGCCAGGCGTTCCTGATCGAGCAGACCGATCTTTCCCCCATCGCCACCGCCTATGCCAAGGCGCGCAGCTCCGACCGCGTCGCTTCCTTCGGCGACTTCGTCAGCGTCAGCGAAACCGTCGACGCCTCGCTCGCGCAACTGCTCAAGCGCGAGGTCTCCGACGGCATCATCGCGCCCGGCTACGACAACGACGCGCTGGAAATTCTCAAGGGCAAGAAAAGCGGTGGCTATGTCATCCTCCAGATCGATCCGAACTATCAGCCGCCCGAAACGGAAGTGCGCACCGAGTTCGGCCTGAAGCTGGAGCAGAGCTACAACGACGCGGCCATCGACCGCGAGCTGCTGACCAGAAACATCGTCACCGACAAGAAAGACATCCCCGAGGACGTGCTCGACACGCTGCTGGTCGTGACGATCGCGCTCAAGCACACGCAGAGCAACTCCGTGGCCGTGGGCTGGCAAGGTCAGGCGATCGGCATCGGTGCGGGCCAGCAGTCGCGCATCGCGTGCACGCGCCTGGCGTGCGAGAAGTTCGAGCGCTGGCTGCTGATGCACCATCCCAAGGCGCTGAGTCTGCCCATCCCCGAAAACGCCGGCCGCCCGGAGCGCGGCAACCTGATCGACGAGTTCGTGCGCTGGCACGAGATGGACGAGCCGGAGCAGCAGGCGCTGGCCGCGCGCTTCGCGGGGCCCGTCGATCCGATCACGCGCGACGAGCGCCGTCAGTGGGTGCAGTCGTTCGAGGGTGTGGCGCTCAGTTCCGATGCGTTCTTCCCGTTCCGTGATAACATCGACCGCGCGGCGATCAGCGGCGTGAAGTACGTGGCGCAGGCCGGCGGATCGAAGCGCGATCAGGATGTGATCGACGCCGCGAACGAGCACGGCATGGTGATGGCGATGACGGGGCTGCGGTTGTTCCTGCACTGACCTGTCGCGCGAATGGCCCCCAAAGCCGAGGGATTGCAATCCCTCGGCTTTGCACCGGGGACGCTTCACGACACCACGCGCTCCGCGCGCACACGGTTTTCACACGACTCGCCGCGCTCGAATTGCGTGATGTTGTGCAGCGTCGTGCGCGCGATCGCTTCCATCGCCTCGCGCGTGAAGAACGCCTGGTGGCCGGTGATGACCACATTCGGGAACGTCAGCAAACGCGCGAACACGTCGTCGTGAATCACGCGGCCGGACAGGTCCTCGAAAAACAGGTCCGCTTCCTCCTCGTACACGTCCATGCCGAGTGTGCCGATGCGCTCCGCCTTGAGCCCGTCGATCACGGCGCGACTGTCGATCAGCGCGCCGCGGCTGGTGTTGATCAGCATCGCGCCGCGCTTCATCTTCGCGATGGCGTCATCGTCGATCAGGTGATGCGTCTGCGGGGTGAGCGGACAGTGCAGCGTGACGACGTCGCTGTTTTGCAGCAGCTCGTCCATCTCAACGTAGCGCACGCCCAGCTCGCGGCAGGTGTCATTGGGCGCGACGTCATGGGCGAGCAGGTCGCAGCCGAAGCCGTGCATGATGCGCGCCAGGGCGGTGCCGATCTTGCCGGTGCCGACGATGCCCACGCTCCTGCCGTGGAAGTCGAACCCGAGCAGACCGTCGAGCGCGAAGTTGCCTTCGCGCACGCGGTTGTAGGCGCGGTGCAGTTTGCGGTTGAGCGTGAGCATCAGGCCGACGGCATGCTCGGCGACGGCGTGGGGGGAATAAGCCGGCACGCGCGTGACGGTCAGGCCGTGCGTTTCGGCGGCGCGCAGGTTGACGTGGTTGAACCCGGCGCTGCGCAGCGCGAGGTGGCGCGTGCCGTTGGTCGCGAGGCGCTCGATGAGCGGCGCATCGAGCAGGTCGTTGACGAACACGCAGACCGTGGGAAAACCCGTCGCCAGCGCGGCGGTCTCCATCGTCAGCCGCGGCTCGAAGTAGCGCAGCTCGTGGCCGGCGCGGGCATTCGCCGCATCGAGAAACTGCCGATCGTATGGCTTGGTGCTGAAGACGGCGACTTTCATGAGTTCCCCCTGCGCCTTCATGGTTTCATCCCAACCCCTCCCCCTTGAGGGGGAAGGCAGGGAGGGGGTGAGTGCTTGAATACCAGCCGCGCTGGTTTGATCAGGCGCTGCTGAACTTCCAGCGCTCACCCTCCCCTGCCCCTCCCTCAAGGGAGGGGGGTATTGCAAACGTTTAGTGGCCAGTGTGTCCGAATCCGCCGTCGCCGCGCGCCGTCGGTGGCAGCGCGTCGGTCTCCTGCCACACGGTACGCGGTACGGGCTTGATGATCATCTGCGCGATGCGCATGCCGCGCGTGATGGTGAACGGGTCGCTGCCGTGGTTGATCAGGATCACCTTCACCTCGCCGCGATAGTCGGCGTCGATGGTACCCGGCGCATTGGCGGTGGTGACCGCGTGCTTGGCGGCCAGGCCCGAGCGCGGGCGAATCTGCGCCTCGTGGCCCACGGGCACGGCCAGCGCAAAGCCGCAAGGCACCAGCATCGTCTGCCCCGGCGCCAGCGTGGTGTCCCCCTCCACCGCCGCGTGCAGGTCCATCCCCGCCGCGTGCGCGGATTGATACGCCGGCAACGGCACATCTTCGCTGCCCGGCAGCCGCTGGATCGGCACCTCGATCACATCCTGCGAAAGCGTCTCGTCCATAGGTGGCATCGTACCATCACCGCACACCCACGCGGCTTGGGAAGGCGCGGCACGGTTTCACGTCACGGCAGATCGATGTGACCGTCGGCGTAGAGGACCGGGCCGTCGAGATACTTCACGCCGGCGCGCGCTTCCCAGAGGATCGGCGTCGTGGTGGGATCGGCGTCCGGCGCCGGCTTCTCGTAGATGTAGCCCGGCTGCTCGTTCGTGACCGGATGGGTCATCAGGCCCTGGTACTCGCTGTCGCCGATGTATTGCTTCAGCGCGGCCAGATCCTCCGGCAGCTCGTTGTGGTCCTCGGCGTACTGGCGCAGCAGGATGGCGACCTGGCGCATCTGGCTGGCGGTGGCGGTCGCCTGGCCGCGCTTCAGCGCCCGGCCGAGCGTCTGGAGATAGCCGCCGGAGGATTGGTTCTGCTGCGCGCCGGCGCCCTGCGCCTGGGGCTGCGACGCGGCGGGTTGGGTGCCAAGCTCGATGAGCATGGCCACGCCATACCACCCGCCGACAGCGAGCGCTGCGAGGATCACGACGCTCACCATCAGGCGCACCAGTGTGAACTGCTTCCCGAACAGCTCGATGCTCACGCGCGGCGCTTTTTCGTCCGCGTGCGATGCGGCGGGTTGGGCGCGATCGTCGGTGGGCGCAGCCGGCGACGATGCGGAAAGCTCCAGATCTTCGTGTTCGTGTGCGTGCGCATCGGCGGTGTCGTGCGGTGTGACGGGCCCGCTCTCGTTGGCGGCCGGCAGTTGCACGGTTTGGCCGCAGGAGGGAC
>JBMCXL010000017.1:0-18033 GCA_048621015.1 Phycisphaeraceae bacterium | reverse complement strand
ACCATGCGGTGACCGTAGGCGTAGTTGTAGTGTTCGATCTGCCCGGCGATCAGGGGATCGTCATCCACGCCGGCGGGTGAGAGCTTGCCACCGCTGCCGTGGCCGTGGGCGCAGATCAGGGCGGGTCTTTTCCTGCCCTTGCGCAGATCGTCGGGCACGAGCACGTACATGGGCATGGTGACGCCGGGCTCGGTGTTGATCTCGACGCGCTGCCGGGTGTAGCCGAGACATGGCACGGAGTCGGTGATGCGCGGGTTCAGGTCGCAGCGCTGCATCGTGTCATAGCCGGTGAGCTGCTTGAGCTTGCGCACGACGCGCCCGCGCCATTTGCGATAGGTGGTCAGGTCGTTGGCATCCAGACCCATCGCCCGCCGCACGCGCTGATGGCGCTGCACCATCGCCGGGAGCACCGAGTAATCCGTCGTCGTCGCCGCTGTCTCGCTCATCGCAGATCTCCCTCGGGACGTGCCGAAGCATCGGTTGCAGGCAGATTACCAATTCAGTGGCACCATGCGCCACTCACCGACTTGAACGGCGCTCCCCGGCGGCGCTCAGGATGGACGTTGCGCGGGCACGGTTTCGCCGCGCCCGGAGCGCCGTGCTACCCTTGCGGCATGAGCGGCAAACCCGTCATCGGCCTGCTGGGCGCACCGGGGTCCGGCAAGAGCCTCGTCGCCGACCAGTTCCGCCAGCTTGGCTGCGCGGTGATCGACGCCGACCAGTTGGCGCGCGACGCGCTCCAGACGCCGGCGGTGCGCGATCAGCTCGTAGCATGGTGGGGCCAACAGGTGCTCGATGCCGAGGGGCGCATCGATCGCAAGGCGGTTGGCCGCATCGTCTTCGACAACCCGGACGAGCTGCGCCGGCTCGAATCGGTGACGCATCCGGAAGTCGCCCGCCAGCGTCGCACCCTGCACGCCCGCTACGAAGCGGATCCGCAGGTGGTGGCGATCGTAGAGGATTCGCCGCTGCTGCTGGAAAAAAGAGTTGACGCCGATTGCGATGTGCTGGTGCTGGTCGAGGCGCCGCGCGAGGTGCGGCTGCGCCGCTTGCAAGAACATCGCGGCTGGTCCGAGGCCGAATTGGACCGGCGGGAGAAAAATCAGTGGCCACTTGACAGCAAGCGGAAACGCGCCGATTATATAGTGAACAACCACGCGGAGGCGGCCGACACGTTCGCCCAGACCCGCCGCGTGCTTTCCCAGATACTCCAGAGACCAAGCCAGAGCCCGAATCAGGCCGACTCGGCCGATCCCGCGACCTGACAAGGTCGAGGGGGGGTTAAAAGCCTGCCAGGCGCACAAGCTCACCAGCCGCCGCGCTCACCAGCTTGAGAAAATCGCCTGGGCCGCCCGTTGGGGGAACGAGCTCAAGCAGCCGCTGATCGGAAGGCGGAAAGCGGAAAGCCCACGACCACAGCAGCCAGAGGGCCTCGCCCGCTTTGCCAGCCCAGCCCGGCTCTGTTGCGTTGAACGGATTGGTGCCACGCAGCGGACCGCATCCCTCTTTTGCCTCGCCGCATCCCCCTTTCATTGGTGATCCACGACCACGATTGACCCGCGCCGCCGAGCCCCGGCCACCAAGGATCGAACCTGACGCATCGAACCCACCGCGCCCGGTATCTACGCCGGCCGCACATTTCACCGGCACACCGCCGGATCACACACCACCCGCCAGAGGAGACTCATCTGTTATGGCAACCAAGAGCCCCAAAACCAAGCGACGCAGCGATCAGCAAGCCGGCGACACGCAAGGGGGGCGCTATGGCAAGGACGCGAATCGGGATGCCAATCGCGACGCGAAAACCGGCTACAGCGACGCCCAACTCGACGCCGAGACCCAGGCACGCTACGAGCAGGCCAAAAAGAGCGACATGTCCATCCGCGATCTTCAGAAGATGACCGTGGAGGAATTGCACGAGCTCGCCAAGACCGAGGAAGTCAAGGATTTCACCGGCCTCAAGAAGCAGGACCTGATCTTCAAGATCCTCCAGACCCACATCACCAAGCAGGGTCTGATGTACGGCGAGGGGACGCTCGAAGTCCTGCCCGACGGCTTCGGCTTCCTGCGCAGCCCCGAATACTCCTACCTCGCCTGCCCCGACGACATCTACGTCAGCCCGAGCCAGATTCGCCGCTTCGGCCTCAAGCCCGGCCACATCGTCCAGGGCACCATCCGCCCGCCCAAGGAGAGCGAGCGCTACTTCGCGCTGCTGCGCGTTGACGCGATCAACGGCAAGGGCCCGGACGCGCTCAATGACGTCACGCCGTTCGAGGATCTCACGCCGCTGCATCCCTTCGAGCGCTACGTCCTCGAGACGCCCGAGGAGCCGGACAACATCGAGATGCGCATCGTCGACCTGGTCGCGCCGCTCGGCCGCGGCCAGCGCGGGTTGATCGTCGCCCCGCCGCGCACCGGCAAGACCGTCCTGCTCCAGAAAATGGCCAACTCGATCATCAAGAACGCCGACAACACGAAGGTGATCGTCCTGTTGATCGATGAGCGCCCCGAGGAGGTGACTGACTTCCAGAACAACACGCCCGACGACGTGGAAGTGGTCGCTTCGACCTTCGACGAGCAGTCGTCGCGCCACGTGCAGGTCTGCGACATGGTGATGGAAAAAGCGCGCCGCATGGTCGAGTTCGGCGACCACGTGGTCATCCTCATGGACTCGATCACGCGCATGGCCCGCGCCTACAACGCCGAAATGCCGCACTCCGGCAAGATCCTCACCGGCGGCCTCGACTCCAACGCGCTGCAGCGCCCCAAGAAGTTCTTCGGCTCCGCCCGCGCGATCGAGAAAGGCGGCTCGCTCACCATCGTCGCCACCGCCCTGGTCGACACCGGCTCGAAGATGGACGACATCATCTTCGAGGAGTTCAAGGGCACCGGCAACAGCGAGCTGCACCTGGACCGCCGCCTCGTCGAGAAGCGCGTCTGGCCCGCCATCGACGTCGCCGCCTCCGGCACGCGCCGCGAAGAGTTGCTCATGGACCCCAAGGAACTGCAACTGGTCTACCGCCTGCGCAAGGTGCTCGCCGACATGAACGTCGTCGAGGCCATGGAACTGCTCAAGGGCCGGCTCAAGAAGGTCAAGACCAACGCCGAGTTCCTCATGACCATGAGCCTGGATTGATCGAACTCCCAGCCACACACCCAAAGCCCGGGGACAACCCTCCCCGGGCTTTCTTTGTTTTGTCGCTTGCGGCCTAGCCGAGCCGCAGCCACATCGCGCCGTTTCACACCACCCAAACGGGGGACGACCGCATGCCTCAGTCCGTCGAACAGAACCTCGCCGACTTTGCCGACGCCCGCTTCGGCCTGTTCGTCCACTTCGGCCTCTATTCGCTGCTGGGTCGCGGCGAATGGGCGTTGAACAAGGAACAGATGCCGGTTGACGAGTACAAGCAACTTGCCGAGCGCTTCACCGCCAGCGCGTTCGACGCCGACGCCCTGGCGCAGCAGGCGAAGCGCGCCGGGGCGCGCTACCTGACGTTCACCACGATGCACCACGACGGCTTCGCGCTTTACGACTCCAAGATCAACCCGTTCAACACGGTCAACACCGCCTGCGGACGCGACCTGGTCGAGGAAGTGGTCGAAGCCTGCCGTCGCCACGGTCTGCGCGTGCATCTGTACCATAGCCTCAACCACTGGACCGCCTCGCCTGACGCCGTCGATGCGTTGGAGAGCGAATCCGCTTACGAGCAGTTCATCGAGTTCACGCATGCGCGCCTTGAGGAATTGGTGAGGAAGTTCAACCCGATCGACTGCCTCTGGTACGACGGTTGGTGGCCGTTCAATGCCGACCGGTGGCGGGCCGAGCGCATGAACGAGATGGCGCGTTCCATTCAGCCGCACCTGATCTTCAACGGGCGCAACGGCCTGCCCGGTGATTTCGCCACGCCCGAGCAGCATCTGACGCCTCCGGCGCCTTGGCGGCCGTGGGAAGCGTGCGTGACGCACAACCACAACTGGGGCTACCACGCCGGCGACCACCATTTCAAATCCACCGCCGAGGTGATCGACATGCTCACGCAGGTGGCCGCCGGCACGGGGAATCTGCTGTTCAACGTCGGGCCGGACGGTGAAGGGCGCATTCCCGAGGCAAGCCGGCGCACGCTGGACGCGGTCGGCCAGTGGCTGGCGACCAACGGCGAGGCGTTCCGCAACACCGAGCCGTTTCTCTTCAACCACCAGACGCGCCGCGCGTACGACCGCGGCGACTTCCACCACAGCGGCCGATACACGGTGAGCGATCACACGTTGTTCATCCACCTGCACTGCTGGCCGGGCGCGAGCTTTTCCATCGGCGGTCTCGAACAGCGGGCGCAGCGCTGCCGCCTGCTGGGTAGTGATCAGGAAGTGCGCTTCACCCAGCAAGGCGGGCGCGTCACGTTCGCTGGTCTGCCCGATGAGCCGCCACAACCCTTCGGCGGTGTGCTGGCGCTGGAGTGCGATGCGCCGCCGTCGCTCTATCTCACCGGCGGCCTGCGCGTGCCGAAGGTGGAGCACCCGCGCTACGATCCGTGCCCGTCGGACCTGCCGTCCACCGAAGCGGAAGAGATCCCCGCCGAGTCCAGCACGCACTGACCTCCGCATCAACAAGCCCGGGCATGCTCTGCGCAGTCGCACCGGCCCCACGCAACCGCCGTCCCTTGAGCTCACCTCCCGACACTTTTCCCGGCGCCGGCGCAGCCGGCGCGTGCCCCCTCTCCCTTTGGGAGAGGGCTGGGGTGAGGGGATCGACAGCGACCATTGACTGCTGCACCGCGAGGCGGACGCCCGGTCGATGGTGATTCCCTCACCCGCCTCGTTGGACGCTGCCGTGCGAATGTTGCGCCACCTGCTCGGCACCCTCTCCCGGGGGGAGAGGGTTTCGCAGCGCCTGCGCAAAAGTGTCGGGAGGTGAGCTCAAGGGGGGGTGAGAAGGGCGCGTCAGTCCCATGCCTTGCCGTTCTTTCGCGTGCCGCAGATCGTTACCTCCATGCCCAGCGCCTCGGCCATCGCCGCCTTCGCGAGCAGGCACTGGTCCGCGGCGCGCGCATCATTCGCGTAAGCAACCTGGAGGTGGTTCGACTTGTGCCGCGCCATCATCTGATCGCGCGACACGCCATACGTCACCGCATGCATGATCGGCCACTGCGGCGTGGTCGCATCCCAGCGGCGCTGCGTCTCTTCCCGCGGCAGTTCCACCACGCCCGCGCGGCCCAGATCCATGCACAACCGCCCGCCGCGCTTCGAGCCATCGACCCACACGCGCGACCAGACAATCTCGCCGGGCTTCGCGATGCCGCGCAGCGTCGAGCCACCGAGCGGGAAGTACATCGCCGGCTGCCGGTGTCCGTCACTGCCCGCCCAGCCGTCGATGTGATGCGCCGGCGGCGCGCTGCCGGAGATCAGAAACACCCAGACGTAATCGTCCACCGTACCGGACTGATCCGGATCGCCCCAGCGCAGGTCGTGCAGCGTCGTCTCCACGGGCTGGTCCAGCGCGGTGTGCACGCGGTTGGTCATCAGCGCATCGATGCCCGCGCCCTCGTCCACTTCGTTGAAGTGCGGCACGGGCTTGCCGGCGTAAAGCTCGCGCTTGCCGTCGGCCGACTTCACCGCCGGCCGCTCGCTGTTGTTCAGCGTGCCCTCGACCAGGTCCGAAGCGGGCAACAGATCCTTGAGGCCCTGCTGGTACTGGATGCCGATGGTGTCACAACCGAACTCGTCCGCGATGCGCACCGCGGCGATGTACATCTTGCACTGCTGGTGGATCTGGTCGTCGGTGAGGTGCTCCTGCGGATTGGGGCCGGTGTGGAAGGTGAAGCCCTTGCCTTCCATCCAGCGGCGCACCTGGCGCGCCTCCTCGTCGCTGACCTGCGTCGTCGCGTAATAGAGCGCCGACTGGCTCAGTCGCTCCTTGTAGATGCCCAGCGGGTTCATGAGGTGATCGGGCACGATGGCGTTGAACATGCCCATGCAGCCTTCATCGAACACGCCGAGGATCGCCTTGTCGCGCTGGAGCTGGTCGGCGAGCTTTTCACCGGTGCGGCGCGCGTTCTGGGGCACCTTCACATCCGCGAGCTTGGTGACGTGACGCGTGGCGTGCGAGCACTTGCCGGTCTCGAGCCACTTGTTGAGGCGCGTGGTGAAGTAGCGGTCGGTGAAATCCTCGCTCCAGAGCGTGGAGTATTTCACGCCGGCCTTGGTAAGCGAGCCGTTGAGATTGAGCATGCCCACGAGGCCGGGCCACTGCCCCGACCAGTTGGCGACAGTGAGGATCGGGCCTTCGTGGGAGACCAGGCCGTGCAGGATGTGATGGGAGTACTGCCACACCGACTCGGCAACGATGAGCGGCTTCTTGCGGTCGGCGTCGCTGAGGTCGCGAAAGACCTGCACGCCCTCCTTCTGCGAGCCGATGAAGCCGTGCTGCTCGTCGGGCTTGTAGTCGTGGGCGCGGCGAACGGTATAGCCGGCGCGTTCGATGGCGCTGGTGAGCGCGGCTTCCATGTCGCGCTGCGCGGGCCAGCAGTTGCGGTTGGCGGACAGGCGCAGGTCGCCGTTGGCGACCAGCAGGATTTCGCGGTTGCGGGTCTTCCCCCTCGACTTGGCCATGGTCTACTCCTTCATGCATCGGATCGGCGGTCACTGAGGGGGGCCAGTATCACGCCGCGGTGAGCGCGGGTCAACACCGCCCCGCGCCGAATCAGGTGACTCGTCGTGGCGGATTCAGCTATGCTATGGCTGTCTGCACGACCTTCCGGGCATGGGGGCCGGCTCGTTTCCAGAGTGGACAAGCCGGGTGCCTTTTCACTCGCATTGGCATTTGACGAAAGGTCATCCAATGAACCGGTTGATTCAGGGGTGGTGGTGTATTGCCCTGGTGCTCGTGGTCGTGGGAACCGGCAGCGCGGCGCGGGCGCAGGAGACCGCGTCGCTGCCCGAGCATGTGACGGTGATCGATGGCGAGGTGGCATCCGATGACGGCGCGTGGGTGGTCAACAGCCGTTTCGCCACGCTGCGCATCGGCGCCGACGACGGCGCGAACTACCGCGCGCGGGTGAGCATCGAGCTCGCCGCCACGCGCCAACCCGTGCCTGTGACCGTCGCGCCCGCGGATCCGGAGCAGCCGGATGGCCCCGCCGCAATGCGTCAACGCATCGGTCGCGATGCGGAAGGCCTTCGGCTGGCGGTGCGACCGTACCGCTGGAACGACGATGAACAAAAATGGATCTGGGAGCGCGGCGATCAGCGGTTTCAGTACGCATACTGGCCACACGAGCGGCAGGCGCCCGTACTGAAGCAGTTGGAAGAAGACGGGATCACCGGACCGCGCACGTGGCGTCAGCAACCGCTCTCGCTGCACGTCGAGGTGCTCGACACGCGCGCCTCGACATGGTTTGAAGGGCTGCTCGTCGAGTCGCGCGAGCTGGATGCGCCGGCGCGCGGCCCGGTGCTCGTGCGCCTTGCGGAGGGTGATCGCCTGCACGGTGCGATGATCGAAGCCGTGGCAAGCGACGATCGCTTCCAGGCGGTGGACCTGTCCTCGCTGGCCAACGGACGCGGCCTGTCGGGACTGGCCGAGGACGGCCGGCTCAAAGTGGCGAACGTGCCGTTCCAGCTCGTGCGCGGGGAGAACGATCACCTGAACCTGCGCACCGCGAAATGGATTGACCAGCTTCGCGACCCGCCGTCGTTTTACAGCCCGCTGGACGCGGGCCCGCCGTTCCTGCACGACCAGCGCATGCCGATGCTGCGCGTGCCGAAGGCGGATTACGTGGCGATGCACGTGCTGGCCGTGGCGGACGACGACGAACAGACGGTGCCGCGCTTCACCATCCGCGCCGGCCGCTACAGCGCGGGGATGGGGCAGGTCTTTCAGCACGAGTTTCTCGGCGAAGTGCCGGTGGCCGGCGCAGCGGGCGCCGTGGCGCAAGCCGGTGACAAGCCGGTGTATCACGTGCGCGTGCCGATGAGCCTGGCGTTCGCGCAGGATGTCGAGGCGGACTACATCGACATGGAGCTGAATCGCGAGGTGCGCCTCGCGGTGCGCCGGCCGGACCCGAACCGGTTCCGCTATCGGCCGCTCGGCCTGCCCAGCGGCGTGCGCATCGCGGCGATCACGCTCGAGCGCAGCCCGCTTCAGATGACCGTGAGCAGTGACGAGACCGGCAACGCCTTCAACGAGCCGCAGACGCCGACGTTTCACGTCACACTCAGCAACATCACGGACCAGGCACAGGCGTACGCGATCGAAGCGACAGCCACGCACTTGCGCGGCGAAGAAACGACGCACGAGCAGCAAGGCAGCGTTCCTGCGGGCGAAACCGTCACGGTGAATGTGCCCCTGGACGTGCAGCGCGGCTATCACGATATTGCTGTGACGCTGCGCAACGGTGACGGCGAAAGATTGCTCACGCGGCGCACCGCGATGGCGCTGCTGCCCGAGGACACGCGCCAGCATCGCGATGAATCACCCTTCGGCACGTGGGATTTCAGCGGGGGCCACTTCACCGCCGACGATCCGGACATCGTCGGTCCACTCTATGTGAAGATGGGCATGCGCTACGGCATGTTCGGGTTCGACGTCGAGGACGTGAAGCGCTACGGCATCATGTATGGCAACGAGCCGAACGTGCACCACGGCGTGGAAGGCGTCAGGAAGCGCATCGACGGCCGGGAGGACATGTTCCCGCCCTACGCACAGGTCTTCCACGAGACGTCGATCTCCGGGCCGCACTCCTCGCGCGTACCCGACCTGTTCCACGACCGGCCGGCCTACGAATTGAGCGAGGCCGAGCGCGAGCGCTTCGACGAGATGTGGGAGATGGCGACGGACTGGGTCGACCAGGTGCGCGAGGCATATCCGCACCTGCGCATGCGCTTCGGCAACGGCCCGATCGCGGTGCGCGAGGAGTTCTATCGGCAGAAATTGCCCGCGGACAAGTTCGACGCGATCGGCAACGAAGCCGGTGTGTTCGGTCGCATGCCCGAAGCCCAGCCGCCGGACATCGTGGCCATGAACCCGACGCTCTGGATGGACCGGCAACTGGCCGACCACTACGGCTACGAGGACAAGCCGGTCACGCTCGGGTTCGAGGTGATCTACCCGAACACGAACCCCGGCAACCTCAGCTACGAGACGCAGGCGAACTACTTCGTGCGCCATGCGCTGCACGCGCTGGCATGGGAGGTGGAGCACATCCGCCCCGGCGCGATCTCGGACATGGGCAACAGCTACCGCTTCAGCAACTGGGGCTCGTCCGGATTCACGCGCTATCGGCCGGAGTTCAGCGTGAAACCCTCGTTCGTGGCATTCGCGACGATGACATGGGTGCTGGACGGCGCGAATTTCGTGCGCCTGATCGAGAGCGGCAGCGAATCGGTGTACGCGCTGGAGTTCGACCGGCCGGACGGCTCGAAGGCGTTCGCGCTGTGGACGGTGCGCGGCACGCGCCCCGTGACGCTGCGCTTCAACGAAGGTGACGGATTCAAGCTGATCGACGACCAGGCGCGCGAAAGCGAGTTGAGCGCTGAGGACGGCGCGGTGACGGTGGAGATCGGCCCTTCGCCGGTTTACGTGATCGCGCAGCAAGGCGAATTGAGCGGTGTCGAACTGGGCGCACCGGACCATTCCGAAGCGCAGCCGGCCGGCGGCGGCGCGGTCGTGGCGGAGCTGAATTCACTCGAAGGCTGGCGCATCGTGGACGAGCCGAACACGATGCTGGAGCACTACAACGACAAGAGCGAACCGCGACGGCAGGGTGATTTCGCGTTCGAGCCGGTCGATGCGTTCGAAGGGCGCGAAAATGTCCTTCGCGTGACGCCTCAGCCGATCGACCACGGCAAGGCCACGATGCCGATGTACGTCGAGCTGGAGCACGAGCAGGGATTGGAACTGCCTGGCGAGCCGACGGAGATCGGCGCGTGGGTTAACGGCAATTCGAGCTGGGGCCGGCTCATTTTCGAGCTGACCGATGCCTCGGGGCAGAAGTGGATCAGCATCGGCGCGGCGCAGACGGGCGACGTGTCGCCGTGGCTGCGCGACTGGATGCCGGAGGAGATGATCGACTCGATGAGCATGGCGGGTCTGGCGGACTGGAACACCAATGACATCTTCGGCTACAGCCGGATCAACTTCGATGGTTGGCGTTACCTGTCGATGCCGTTGCCGGGCAACTATCCCGGCGAAGAAGGCGCGCGCTATCACTGGCCGCGCTCGAGCCAGTGGCACCATGACGGTGACGGCGTGGTGCATTATCCGCTGACGCTGCGCAAGATTGTGGTGCAGTTGCCGGAGAAGACGCTGCACGTGGATCGTTTTGAGCCGGTGTCGCGGCCGGAGGTGTACCTGGGACCGGTGGTGGTGGGTGAAGCGGAGCCGGCGCCCGTGCGCGATGCGAATCGGTGAACCAATCGCAATCCGGACCTGCGCTCCCTGCGGCCGCTGCAGTCCGGTGTGGAAACATGGTCGCATCGCGCGGTACATTAGGGCGGTTGTGATAAGAATGGGGGAATCGTGTGATGGCCGATACCGCGCTGCATGATCCGTCGTGCATCTTCTGCCGTATCGTGGCGGGCCAGATTCCCGCCTACAAGCTGTACGAGGATGAACAGGTGTTGTCGTTTCTCGATGTGGGGCCGCTGTCGGAAGGTCATGCGCTGGTGATACCCAAGGCGCATTACCAGACGATCGATCAGATGCCGGAGGATCTGGCGGCGGCGTGCATGCGTCCGGTGCCGCGGTTGAGCCGGGCGGTCTGCGAGGCCGTGGGCGTGAAGACGTTCAACGTGCTCCAGAACAACGGCAAGCTGGCGCACCAGGCGGTGGACCACGTGCACATCCACATCATTCCCAAGACCGAGAACGCGGGCCTGGGGGTGATCTGGCCTTCGCAGGAACTAGCGGAGGAGAAGGCCAGGGATCTGCAGCAGCGCATCGCGGCGGCGCTGTGAGCGAATGCAGGACAGGCCGGATGGCGTTTCGGCATGTGGACCATCGAAGGTGGTTGGCGCATTTCGATACCCCTTCGCTGCGCTCAGGACAGGCGGCGGGGCAGTCTCCCTGCACTTGCTGGAATCCATGCTTGACGCATCACAGCAGTCGCGGCTAACCTGCACACTCAGGTTGTACGCCACCGATCTCTCGGGATCGAGATGGGGAAACCGGCCCACGTTGGGGGAAACATCGCGGCAGTGCTGCGATGTCCGGGCTGGTGCTTGGGTGTTGATCGATACGGGCCGATCGTATTCGGTGGCGTGCGGGGCTTATCTGAACCCATCGGCCTTCCGGAGGGGAGATGCTTCATGTCTCTCGTGTCTCGTCCATGGGCCTGGTTAAGGGCCACGCTGTGTCGTGATGGTTTTGCGCCGTTCGTCGTATCGCCCACGGGGCGTGTTGCTTCGGCGCGCGACGAGTCGGCGCACGGCGCCCATCAATGGCGCAGTCTCGAACCGCTCGAGCCGCGCCTGCTGCTGTCGGCCAATCCCCTCGGTGAGCTGCTGACCGACGACGATCCGAACGAGGATACAGCGCCGGCGATCGAGGCATCGCTCGAAGCGGGCGACGGCATAACACCGGCGCTCGCCGGCCTGTCGGCGCCGGGCAGCGAGCACGCCTCGTTCGACGACTATTCCTTCCTTGCCTCGCAAACCTCGCTCGAACAGGCGGCGATCGCCCCGGCGACCGGCGGGGCGGACATCCTGTACATCCGCGTGGATTTTTTCGACGAGACGGGCGATCCGGTCAGCGAACAGGCCGCGGAGGACAGCGTTCTCGCCGCCGGCGAGTTCATGCGCGACGCCTCGTGGGGCGAGTTCTGGTTCGACACCGTGGACGTCACCGAAACGCTGCGCATGCCCGAATCCAGCGACTATTACGCTTCGCGCGGTGACGGCGGCGCGCTTGAGCTGGAAGTCGACGCACTGGCGGCGGTCGACAACGAGACCGACTTCAACGTCAACGACTACTGGAGCTACGCCATCTCGTTCGTGGACATCGGATTCTTCTGGGCCGGCCTGGGGTACGTCGGCTCGCCCGGCATCTGGCTCAACGGCTATGGCGACTGGGAAGAAGTCGTCGCGCACGAGTTCGGCCACAACATCGGTGCCTGGCACTCTTCCTGGTGGAGCGTCGATGACGGCGACCCGCTCAGCGAGGACGGCTCGATCATCGAGTATGGCGACCCGTTCGACATCATGGGCGACGCCTACACCGGCTTCCCCGACAACCAGTTCAACACCTACTGGACCACCGAGTTCGGCTGGATGGACGCGACCGACAACGTCGTCGACGACCCGGCCGCCAACGACACCTACCGCATCTACGCCCACGACATCGGCGACAGCGGCTTCGTCACCGACCGCGATTACGCCATTCGCATGCCCGGCGTCAACGACGCCGACTTCTGGCTCGAATACCGCCAGTCCTACTTCAGCAACCAGAGCGACGCCGGCCTGGAAATCCGTCTCAGCCCCTCGTCCTGGTCCTACGACCAGAACACCCTTCTGATCGACACCACCGGCGGCACCGGCGGCAGCGTGCTCGACGCCGCCCTCGACATCGGCGAAAGCTTTGTCTACGAGGACGAAGACTCCGGCGAAGAAATCACCATCACGCCCACCGACACCGGCGTCGACAACGGCAACTGGTGGATCGACGTGCTCATCGCCGACGAGGACTTCATCTCGCCCGACGACTACGAGCCCAACGACAGCTTCGCCGCCGCCCACGATCTCGGCGCGCTCGGCACGTGGACCGACGACACCCTCAGCATCCACGAGGACGGCGACGAGGACTACTTCCTCCTCACCGCGCACGACAACGCATACGACCAGATCGAGGTCTCCCTCGAGTGGGACGACACCGCCGGCGACCGCCTGGACGTCTACCTCTACGATTCCAGCGAGACCCAGCTCGACCACGGCTTCGCCGACGACAGCACCGGCACGGTCACGCTTTCGCAGGCCGCCACCGCCGGCGAGCAGTACTACGTCCGCGTCGAGGCACCGGGCACCGACAACATCACCGACGCCTACACGCTCACCATCGACGTCGACACCGACACCGACGCCCCCCTCACCGAGCACGAGCTCGCCGGTGACGAGGGCAACGACCCCTGGTTCCTCGGCCCGGTCGAGGTCACGCTCTCGGCCACCGATGATGAGAGCACCGTCGACAAGATCGAATACCGCTTCGACGACGCCGACCCCTGGCAGACTTACGCCGCCCCCTTCACCGTCAGCGATGAAGGCATCACCACCCTCAGCTACCGTGCCACCGACAGCTTCGGCAACGTCGAGGAAACGCGCAGCGTCGACATCCACATCGACACCGGCCTGCCCTCCTCCACGATCAGCCTCGACGGCGAAGAGGGCAATCCGCCCTGGTACACCGGCCCCGTCGAAGTCACGCTCGACGGAACCGATGCCAACAGCGGCCTCGGCTCACTCGAATACCGCTTCGACGACGCCGACCCCTGGCAGACCTACAGCGACCCCTTCACCGTCGAGAACGAAGGCACCACCACCGTCAGCTACCGCGCCGTCGATGTGGCCGGCAATGCCGAAGCCACCCAGACCCAGGACATTCACATCGACGCCGGCTCGCCCGAGCTCACCGAAACGCTCGACGGCACCGAAGGCAACGACCCCTGGTTCCTCAGCCCGGTCGAGGTCACTCTTGCCGCCGTCGATCCGACCAGCAATCTCGAGGACTTCGAATACCGCTTCGACCCCGAAGATCCCTGGCAGACCTACACCAGCCCGTTCACCGTCAGCGACGAAGGCATCCACACCCTCAGCTACCGCGCCAGCGACGAAGCCGGCAACGTCGAGCTGCGCAACGTCGACATCCATATCGACACCAGCCTGCCTTCCTCCACCATTGCGCTCGACGGCGACGCGGGCGACAACGGCTGGTACCTCGGCCCCGTCCAGGCCACGCTCGACAGCGCCGACGACGTCAGCGGCCTCGACTCGATCGAATACCGCCTCGACGACGCCGACCCCTGGCAGACCTACACCGAACCATTCACCGTCAGCGACGAAGGCACCACCGCTGTCAGCTATCGCGCCCTCGACGTGGCCGGCAATGTGGAAGCGACCCAGACCCAGGACATCCACGTCGACACCGTCGCGCCGAGCACCATGCGAACGCTCGTCGGCGACGCGGGCGACGGACCGTGGTTTGTCAGCACCGTCGACGTCACCCTCTCGGCCACCGACGACACCAGCGGTGTGGCCGACGTCGAGTATCGCCTCGACGACGCTGATCCGTGGCAGGCCTACAGCGCGCCGTTCACCATCGGCGACGACGGCATCACGACCCTCAGCTACCGCGCCACCGACGAGGCGGGCAACGTCGAGGTGCAGACGGTGGACGTGCACGTCGACACGACCGCGCCGCTGGCGACCCTCGACGCCGACGACGCCGAGGACGCCTTCGCCGCCTACCACGACATCACGGTCACCTACACCGACGGCATCGCGCTCAGCGCCGCCACGATGATCGACAACGACGCGCCGATCACCGTGCTCGATCCGGACAGCAACGAGCTGGACGTCACCTACTTTGCCATCGACGATGCAACCGACGGTCCGCAGCGCACCGTGACCTACCGCGTCGCCGCGCCCGCCGGCGGATGGCGCAGCGAGCACCACGGCACCTACACCGTGAACCTGCTCGGCGACGAAGTCACCGACACCGCCGGCAACGCCGCCGCGGCCACGCAGCTCGGCACGTTCGAGGTCGATCTCGGCACGTCCATCGACACCGGCCCGGACAACGCCCACTTCCTCCGCTTCACTGACGCGACCAACACCACCATCACCCTCAACCTCACCGGCGGCGTCGGCGAGGTCCTGCTCCATGGCGACAACCTCCAGACCCAGTCCCAAGGCGCCGGCCTCGTCGCCACCGGCGACAACCTCCGCCTCAACGGCATCGACATCACCGGCACCACCGCGCGCGACGCCCTCGTCATCCGCGGCTTCGGCGGCAATGGACGCGTCACCCTCGGCGGCATCGTCACCGACAGCGCGCTCGGCCGACTCGTCGCGCCCAACGTCGACATCGCCAACGGCGAGCTGACCATCGCCGGCCAGGCCCGCTTCGTCCGCCTCGGCAACATCACAGAAGGCCGGCTCACCGTCGACGGCGCCCTCGGCACGTTCCGCGCCGACCGGCTCACCGACACCACCCTCGAAACCGACGACATCACTCGCCTCACCGTGCGCCAGTGGAACGGCGGCGGCGTCGAAGCCACCTCCCTGCGCCTGCTCAACGTCCTCGGCGGCCCCGGCCTCGACGGGGACTTCTTCGCCGACCTCACGCTCACCGGCAATTCCGGGCCCTTCCTCCTCGCCGACAACACCGCGCCCTTCACGCTCACCCACGCCAACATCCGCGGCGGCATCAATGACAGCGATTGGAACATCGTCGGCCACGCGCGCACCATCCGCGTCACCGGTCAGGCCAACGACTGGGATCTGATGGTCAACGGCGATCTGCGCACCCTGTTCACCGGCGCCGTCACCAACACCACCGTCCAGGCCGACCAGATGATCCAGCTCCGTTCGCAGCGCTGGAACAGCGGCTCGGTCGGCGCCGAGTCCCTGCGCCTGCTCAACATCACCGGGGCGCGCGGCGTCGACGGCGACTTCCACGCCGACCTCACGCTCACCGGTGGCGACGCTCGCTTCACGCTCACCCGCGCCATCGTGCGCGGCAGCGTCACCGGCAACGACTGGAACATCGCCGGCGATTCGCTCATGGTCCGCGTCATGGGTCAGGCCAGCGACTGGGATCTGATGGTCACCGGTGACCTGCGCAGCCTGCTCACCGCCACCGTCAGCGACAGCACCGTCCAGGCCGGCGAAATGATTCAGCTTCGCTCCCAGCGCTGGGACGGCGGCTCGATCAGCGCCGAGTCCCTGCGCCTGCTCCACGTCACCGGGGCGCGCGGCGTGCAGGGCGACTTCGCCGCCGACCTCGCGCTCTCCGGCGGCGACGGCCGCTTCACCTTCCAGCGCGCGATCGTGCGCGGCCGCCTGACCGACGCCACGTGGGATGTCGTCGGCGACGCCGGCTTCGTCACGCTGCTGAAGCAGGCCAGTGACTGGTCGTTCGAGGTCGGCGGCGATCTGCGCTCGCTCCTGGCCCACCGTGACCTGGACCTGGACCTGCTCGCCGACGGGCGCGTGCACCGCCTGCTCGGCCGATCCAACGTCACCGGCTCACTCGACGCCGCCTCCGTCGGCGTCATGCGCGTCAACAAGCACCTGCACAACGCCGAGCTGACCCTCCGCGCCGACGCGCCCGACACGGTCAACCTCGACCGCCTCTTCGTCGGCCGCTGGCTCGACAACACCGACCTGCACTCCACCGGCAGCCTCGGCCACCTGCTGGTCGGCGGCGCCCGCGACAGCAGCGTCATGGCCGGCATGAACGACGCCGGCGACCCGACACCCGCCCTGCCCACCAGTCGCGCCGCCTTCGACGACCACTTCGACGCCCTCGCCCACGTACGCCGCTTCGCCGTGCGCGGCCTCGGCGTGCCGGGCGTCAGCGGCGAGCCCTTCCTCGTCCGCAACACCGACCTCGTCGCCGGCGCCATCAACCGCGCCGACCTGCGCTACGTCTACACCCACAACGACCACACGCCCTTCGGCCTCGCCACCACCGACCTGGACACCTACACCCGCCGCGAGCCCCTCGGCCTCTACCACTGGTCCGACAGCAAAGACACCGCCCCCGCCCGCGACGGCGACATGGTCGTCCGCATCCTCTGACCTCGCGCAGCGACACCCTCCGTACCCTGAACGCCCCTCCTGCGCGAGTTCACAAGCAGAGGCCGGCTTCCCATTTCACAAGCCGCGCGGGTGAGCGCAGCGAACCCCGCGGGTCTCCAACGGGATAGCGCACGCCCAATTCAGGCGTAGCGGCCGCGCTCTCACCCCCCTCCCTTGAGGGAGGGGGGTTGATGACGCTTGTGTACGCTACGCTTGGATTGAGAACGCGATAGGGATCGCGCAGCGCTCGCTGCGCTCATCCGCGCGGCCCTGGATCATGAAACGGGATTGAAGCGAACGGTCCGACCCTCAATCCATCGAGATGCAACCACCCCACCGACTTCAACCGCGCCGGCGCCGCCACAACAGCACCCCCGTCCCCGCGGCCATCAGTATCGCCGCCGACGGCTCCGGCACCCCGATCCCCTGCCGGTTCAGCAGTTCCGGGTCCGTGAACAGCGTCGTCGCGCCCGTGAAGCTCCACACCCACTCGGCGTTTCCACCGTGACCGAAGCGCACGCGCTCAAACGTCCACAGGTAATGCCCCTGTTCCACCAGCAACGCCTCCGCCAGCGTGCCGCCGCTGATCTCGCCCACGCGCCGACCGGCGATCGTGCCGAGCGCGACCGCCTGCGATGTCTCGGAAAGGTTGCTGACGAACACATCCAACGTCCGGCTATTGGCCAGCGACGTCCACGCCACGCCCTGCGATTCGGCGTAGTCCGCGGCGACGGCCGTGCCGCCGCTGATCTCCAGCGAATCGACCAGCAGGTTCCACCCCGCCAGCGCGTCCGCCTCGACCTCCTGCTTGGTGTAGTCGCCGTACGGGCCTTCGCTCCGGACACCGGACTCGAACACGTGCAGCCCGTCCGCTCCGAGCAGGCGATACGTCTGCGCCAGCACACGGAAGTCGGCGCGCGACGGCAACTGGTTCTCGTGCGCCGAACCGGCCGTCGTATCGAAGGTGAAGCCGTTCGATGGATCGCCGTCGCTGTCCAAGGCACTGTTGCCCCAGTTGTTGAAGCGCGTGACGTAGGGAATATGCGGCGCGCCGTTGCCGGCGCTCTCGAACGCCTGAAAGCGCTTGATCTGGTTGATGAACAGTTGGCTGCGGATGTTCGGCGCGCTGCCGGTGGGCCTGCCGGGCGAGCCGGGGTAGAGCGAGCTGTTGGTCATGCTCACCCCGGCCTCGGGCACGGCGAAGTTGTAGTTGCCCACCAGCGCCCCGCTCGACGCCGCGGAGCTCTGCAC
>JBMCXL010000016.1:0-18222 GCA_048621015.1 Phycisphaeraceae bacterium | reverse complement strand
TCGGCCGCGGTTCGTGCTGGAACGGGACGGGCAGCGCTTCGTGTTCGATTCGGCCAAGGTCGAGATTGCGCAGCCGGACGAGACCCGCGTGGTGGTGCAAAGCGAGGCGCAGGCCGGCCCGTACGTGCTGCGCCTGGAGGCGACGTACGAGTATGACGGGATGGCGCGCGTCGCGTTGAGCCTGGACAGCCCGGAAGGGGTCGAGACGGTGGACGGGCTGCATCTGGCGCTGCCGCTGCGTGCGGCGCGCTCGGAGCTGTTTCACGTCAGCGCCGCCGTGACGGGACATCCGCCGGGGACGGACTCGGGCGCGGTGCCGGCGGAGGGATTGCAGTTGAATTTCTTCCGCGAACTGGTCTGGCTCGGGGATGACCGGCGCGGGCTGTGCTGGTTCGCCGAAGACCTGGAGGGCTGGCACCTTCAGGATGAGGAGGCGATCGAGACGGTCAGCCCGGCGGCGGACGGCGCGCGGGTGTTTCGCGTCAAGCTGGCAGACCGGCGCTTCGAGCTGGCGGAGGCATGGGAGACCGAGTTCGGTTTTCAAGCCACGCCCACGCGCCCGCAGCCGGAGCGCTATCGCGCCCTGGCGGACCGGACGGCGGTGTCGTGGAACTGGTTCTGGGGCGATGGGGCGTACTACCTGTGGCAGAGCCACGTCGAGGCGGCGCGCGAGCAGGTCGACGCGGCGCGCGCGCAGGGGCGCGAGGTCATGCCGACCTCGTCGCTGCGCTTTTACGGCAACTATCGCTTTGCGCGCAGCCGCTTCGGCGAGGTGCCGCGGCCGGGGATGATTCCGCGTGAAATGATGCTGTGGGGCCCGCTGTGGCAGATGAGCGCCACGACACCGGGCCTGCCGCGCATTCCGGAGAAGCACACGGCGCCAGGGCAGTGGTACGGCAAGAAGTATAAGCCGCACGGGCTGACCAGCTTCTGTCCCGCGTCGCCGTTTCAGGATTACTATCTGCATCGGTTCCAGGCGCTGGTCGAGCAGACGGGCCTGGGTGCGGTGTACCTGGACCAGCCGCTGCCGCGCTGCGGCAACGCGCATCACGGCTGCGGCTACATCGATTATCAGGGCCAGTGGCGACCGCGCGCGCCGATCTTCGCCGCGCGCCGGATGCTCAAGCGCCTTCGGCAGGTGATGCACGAGGCGCACGGCGAGGCGATGATCCGCTGGCACAGCTCCAATCAGATCATCGTGCCGGTCATCTCGTTCGCCGACATTTTCTGGGACGGGGAGAATTACGCGCACAGTGCGTTGAAGGTGTACGAGTTCTACAGCAAGGCGCTGACGGAGCCGCGGATGCGCGTTCAGCACACGGGCCGGCAGTTCGGGTTCGCGCCGCACCTGCTGCCGGAATACGAGCGGCGTTACGCGCCGTCGCCGGCGTCGGTACGCGACATGGTCGGGCTGTTCATGGTGCACGACAGCGGCGTCTGGCCGACGCACACCGCGCACAACGCGCTGGTGCGGTTCCTTCAACAGCGATGGCTCGCGCAGGAGCCGCACGGGCTGGACCAGGTCTACTACTGGCAGCGGAATCCGCACGTGCATGTTGAGCCCGAGACGGTGCGCTACCTGCTGCACCACGGCCCGGAGCGCGGCGTGCTGGTGCTGTTCAACTGGAGCGACCGGACGCAGCGGGCGCCGGTGAAGCTCGACCTGGCGGGGCTGGAAATGACGGCCGGGCAGGGACCGGTGCGCGATGCGCTGACGGCGTCGATCGTGGCCGAGTCGGCGGAACAGTTTTCGGTGGAGATTCTGCCGCGCGATTTTCGTCTGCTGACGATCGGGGCGGCGAATTCGGATGAGTCCGAATGAGCCGCTCGGTGGCGCAGCGAAGCGGTCGGTTTCACTGGACGCGGTAATCGCCTTCCGGCAGCGTGAGCATGGCCGCGTCGCCGTCGTGGCGCACGTGTTGATCGGGCAGGTGGCGTTGGTCGGGCAACGCTTGCACGTGATGCACGGGGCCGGGCAGGCGGATCGTTAACGGCTCCGGCGACCATTGACGAACGACACATTCTTCGCCGACGCGGCGGACGCTGTACCCCTGGCGGTAGAGCTGGGCGAGTTCGTGCGTCGTCAGGAAGCACACGTTCGGCGCCTCGGTGACGAGGCGCTCCAGCACGTCGCCGAGCATGCGCCGCCCGGCCTGCGCGCGTTGGGCGTCGAGCGAAACGTAGTTGTTGCGGTGCGTGTTCATCACCGCCGGTTCGTCGCGCCGCCAGCAGGCGTGGATGGCGGCCACGAGTGGCGCAGCCTCGTCCGGAGCGTTGCGAAACGCCGCGCCGTCCGCGTGCACGTTGCGCGAGAGATAGACCATTTCCAGTTCAGGATTCGATCCACCCATGGGGCAGCGCGCATCCTGTGCATTCCATGGCTTGGTGTCGTAAATGACGACGCTTCCATCGTGCAGCCGGGCGTTCTTCAGGCAGAACACCTCCATGCCGGCGAGCGACCAGACGACCTCGGTAACGGGCGTGGCATCGCTGGTGACCGCGGCGGCGGGTGAGACGCCGAAGGCGCGCCGGAAACGATCGAGCGCGCGTTGCACCCAGTCGCGCTGCTGTCGGGCGGACATGCGGTGGTACTCGGGCAGATGCGCGGGCTGGGCGTAGCAACCATGGTCGAACAGGATCCGCGCGATCCGGCCTTCGACGCTCCCGCAGCGCAGCAACTCGAGCCAGAGCGTCGGGCTTGTGTGATGGAGACCGGCATGAAACTCCGGCACGAACACGCCGCGATGCATGCCCCGGCGCATGGCGCCGACGATGTCGCCGCGCTCCCAGCCGATCGGCACGCCCTCGTCCAGGCCGATGTCGTGGTACGCGCGAAAGTCGGCTGCGCGGATCGCGTCATAGTCCGGATTGCCGAGGCAGACGAACCCGGTCATCACCGCCGGCTGACCATCCCGGCCCGTGACCGACGCGAGCACGTTGTAAAGCGCGTCCAGATCGGCGGGGGATTCAAGCGTGTTGTGCAGCCGATCGATCGGAAAACCGAGCGGCTCCAGCTTGCGGCGCAGCGCTGAAGCATCGGCCGCGTGGCGCGCTGACTCGCATGCACCCCAGTCGTCGCTTTCGATGACCAGGGCGGGATGGCGTTGCCAATCGATCGTGGCGCGCACGGGGTAAGGTGTGGCGTCGGTTTCGGGAAACGGGCTGGCAATTGTTTCGTGCGACACGATGGCATGATACGGTTCGAGGGTGTATTCAGCCACCGGCATGAAGAGGTGAATTCGTGACGGCGGCGAACGGCAATGCAGGTAAGGATCACGTGCCGATCATGCGCCGCGATGTGCGCCGCCTCGGCATCGTTCGTTCCCCGACAAGGTGATACCATGGTCGGCAACCGCGTTGCCAGTTCGGCTCGATCCACGACTGAGGGGGACTCACGTTATGGCCAACCGACCGATGAATGTGTTGATCCTGATGTCCGACCAGCATCGTGCCGCAACCACCGGCTGCTATGGTGAGTCGCACGTGGCCACGCCGCACCTTGACGGCCTCGCTGCTCAGGGCACGCTGTTCGAGAACGCCTACTGCACCGCGCCGTTATGCGGTCCATCGCGCGGCTCGTTTCTCACGGGCACGCATCCGCACACCAACGGTTCGGTGACGCACGGCAACAGTCGTCATCGCTCCGGCAAGTGCTATCGTCCGCAGCTCGCGGCGGGCGTGCATGGTCTCGCCGGCTGCTTGCGCGACGCGGGCTACCGGACGCACGCCAGTGGCTACGTCGGCGTGCATTTCTACGAGGGCGAGCGCTCCCTGGCCAGTGATCGCGACTTTCTCGGCTTTCAGACGCTCAGTGCGACCGGCGCGGACTACAAGCGACATGTCGGCGAAAAGGTCTCGCGCCGGTACAGCCTGGCCGGTATCCACGGAGAGATGTGGGAGCCGTCCTATTTCAACGTCGAAGGCGAGCCGTTCCCTTACGGTGACGACAAGCTGTTCGACAGCTTCGTGGCCGAGGACGCGAAGCGATTCCTCCAGGAGCACGACGCCGCGCAGCCGTTTTGCCTGTACCTCGGTTTCCGGGCGGTGCATCCGCCGTGGTGCGCCCCGGCGGCGTTTCATTCCCGTTACGATCCGAACGACATCGGCCCGCTTCCGGATTACCAGAGCCCGCCGCCGCGCGGCAAGCCGCGCCGTGTGATCGAACGGCACCACTACTTCGACATCCCGCACTACACCGAGGACATGGTGCGCCGCTCCATTGCGGGCTATCACGCGTTCGTCTCCTACCTGGACGACTGCATCGGGCGCGTGCTGAGTCAGCTCGATGACCTGGGCCTGCGCGACAACACGCTGATCATCTACAGCTCCGACCATGGTGAGAACCTGTACCGACACGGCCTGTGCGAAAAGCACACGTTCTATGAAGACGCGGTGCGCGTGCCGTTGATCTTCTCGATGCCCGGCGTGGTGCCGGAAGGGCGGCGCACCGAGTCACTGGCGTCGGGCATGGACCTGCTGCCGACGGTGCTGGCGATGGCCGGCGTCGAGGCGCCGGAATTTGTGGAAGGCTGCGACCTCCAGCCGGCGATGCGCGGGGAAACGGTACATGAGCACGTCTTCGCCGAGTATTACCACTCCCTCGATCCGTGCCGCATGGTGCGCGATCAGCGCTACAAGTACATCCATACCGAAGAGGACATCTGCGAGTTGTACGACCTGCACCACGACCCGGAGGAGCGATTCAACCTCGCGTGGTATCCGCAGTACGCCGAGCTGGTTGAGCGGATGGATCAGCTTGTCATGGCCGACTGGGAGATTCCGGAACTGCCCGCTTATGCGCCGTGGAACGACCTGAACGAGCGCAAGCAGCGCCAACGGCTGCAGGGGCTGGACATCATCGACGTGCGGCCGGAGCCGCCGACATGGGTGCGCGAAGGGCCGGCACCGGTCGCTTCCCAAGCCACCGGTTCGGGCAAGGAGTCAGGGTCAACCGACCCCCTTGCATGAGCCACGGCGTTGCGTGTCCAGTGTGGCGGTGTTGAAAGCGGCGGTGTCAGGGGAGATTGCCGCTGCCGCTTTCGGCGTCGCTCACCCGCTCCTGAAGCGCCCGCTCCACTGCGCGGTCGAACTCGTCGGCCAGGTCCACTTCAAACGGCTCGTCGGGCACGTCGGCGTTGTCCGCTTCCTCCCTGGCGCGCGCCAGGAACGTGCGCAGCTCGTCGTCCGTGGGATGTTCCTTCAACTGCCGATTGCCTTGCGCATCGGTGGTCGCGATGGGATCGGTGACGTGATCGATCACCTGGGGATCGATCTCCTCTTCGTGGAGGCCGCGCGCGAAGCGGTCGAGCGTCCGCCGCGCCTGCTCCTTTTCCTGATCGCTGAGGGAGGATGTGGCAATGTAGTGCTGCTCGGCGAACATGACCATGCCGACATAGAGCAGGGGGCTCTCGGCCAGCTCCTCCGCAACGCGGCCGAGCTGCTGCATCGTGATCTGGCCGGTGTCGTAGCGATCCTTGAGATCGCTGACGCGCTCGACGAGGCGCTGCTTCTGTTCCGCGGAAAGGTTGCTGTCGTTGATGGCGGTGGTGATGATCGACGTCACCGCGCCGGAGGCGAGACGTCGTGCGTTGGAGTAGGTCCACCAGACGCCGCCGGCGCAGATAAACACGCACACGAGCGCGGCGACGCCGCAACCAAGGCCGATCTTGGCGCCGGTGCTCATGCCGCGCCGCGTGGGCGGCTGGTTCGGTTGAGGGGACGATCCGGCGGGAGGAGGCGACTGGGTCACGGGTTGGGCTCCTTTTGCGGGGGCTGTCGTGGTCAGATGGATTATCAGTTGATACCGTCAATCTGTCACGTCACGTGACACGCGCGAGGCGAGCCGGTGAGCATGATGCCGCGCGATGGGCGAGATTGCGGCGGTTCCCGGTTACACTCGAGCATCATGGGCCGAGCTGGCATTGCCGAGATCACGCCGTGCCTGCGCTACGCGAACTTTTATGATGCCGGCGCCGGCGGCGGATTCGGGCCGCGCTACATCGCCGACTTTCAGCTCCTGTTCGTCCAGGCCGGCCAGGGCACGGCCACCGTGGGCGCGCAGTCCCATGCGCTCGTCGCGGGCAGCACGGTGTTCTACGGACCCAACGAGCGGCACGTTGTCCGGTCGAGCCATGACGATCCGCTGCGCCTGCTGGGGCTGCACTTTCTCTTTCGGCATGAAGATGCGGGCCGCCTGCCGCAGCAGCACACGCACTGGCGATCGCGGCGCTGGGCTTTTCGCCGCGGCGCGCCGCGCTGCCCGATCTCGCCCCGGCCGCTTGCTGTCTGCGCCGTCGGGCCGCCCAGTCCGCTGCGTCATTACTTCGAGTCGCTCGTGCTCAGCTACATCGCCGACCGCCGCCGCCGCATCGAGCAGCACGGCTGGCTTCACCTGGTGCTCCAGGCGTGGCTGGATGCGCAGCGCGCGGTAACGTCCGATCCGCCGGCTCATCACCGCGCCGCGATCCTCGGCGTTCAACAGGCCATTCTCCAGAACCTGCGCCAGCCACCGACACGCGCCGCGCTCGCGCGGCACGCCGGCGTGAGCCCCGAGTACCTCGGCCGCCTGTTCAAACGCCACACCGGTATGAGCCTGAAAGCCTTCGTCAATCAACAGCGCCTCTCGATGGCGCGCCGCCTGCTCGTGGAAGGACAACTCAACGTCGGCGAGGTCGGCCAGGCCGTGGGATTCGACGATCCGTTCTATTTCTCGCGCCGCTTCAAGCAGGCCTTCGGGGTCAGCCCCAGAAACCTGCGCCGGGACCACCGGCTCGCTTGAGATCGGCCGTGCGCATTTGTCCATGTTTTTGTGCCGCCGTGTCATGGTGGACGGCGGCCGTGCGTGTTGCAATGTTCAGGCAGCGCCGCCGTTGCATGCGCCGTGACCGATTGATTCGTGACGCGCCTTTTGCGGGAGCCCCTGTCATGCCCGACGCCGTGCCCGGCTACGAGCCTTTCCTCGATTCAAGTGATGTGCGCCACGACACGAACGAACTGCGCCGCCGCGCCCGGCGCGACGGCTACTTGTTCATCTCCAACCTGCTCGACGCCGACTCGTTGACGGCCGTGCGCCGCGACTTCGCCGGGATCCTCGCCGACGAAGGCTGGCTCCTGGCCGGCAGCGATCCGATGGAACTGCGCACGAACCATCCGGCGACGACCGAGCAGGACGAAGGGTACGACCCCGTCCTGCGCCGGTTCCAGCAACTCGAATCGTTCCATCGCCTGCCCCATGACGCGCGGCTGACCGCGGTCATCCGCGCGATCGTCGAAGAGGACGTGCTGGTGCATCCGCGCCACATCGGCCGCATCATCTTTCCCAACTCGCATCGCACGCCGCCGCACCAGGATTTCACGCACATCGCCGGCACGCCGGACACGTGGACGGTCTGGATTCCGCTGGGCGATGTTCCCGCGGAGCTCGGGCCGCTCGCGATCCTTCCCGGCACACACGAAAGCGGCTTGCTGCCGGAGGTGCCCATGCCCGGCGCCGGCGGCGCGGGCATCCGTGACGAGGATCTGCCGCATCGCGAGTGGTGTTGCAGCCCGTTCGCGGCCGGTGACGTGCTCTTTCTGCACAGCCATTGCGTGCACGCAGGCACACCCAATCAAACCGAGGATCGGATTCGGCTGTCCTGCGACTGCCGTTATCAGGGATTGAGCCAGCCCGTACACGAGAATTCGCTGGCGCCGCACCTTCGCCGATTCGGCTGGGATCACGTCTACCAGTCATGGCACAACAACGACCTTCAATACTACTGGCAGCGGTATGACCTGAATATTCAGCAGGCACACGCGCAGCAGACATGACGGACCAGCGGCGCTCACGCAACCCGCCCGGGAACTTCCCGCGCCATTAATGTTGCGGTGACGGCCGCTCTTCAAGCCGAAGCATCCCCAGCGATCGGCGGCCGCACCACGCGCAATACGTCCGCGCAAGCCGGTGCGGCCTTACCCGGCGATGGCGCTTGCCGAGCGAACGATCGCAGCGACCGCACACAATCGTGTAGCGCGGCTCCACCGTGGCGACGGTCTCGCCCGCGAGACGCTGCGGCTTCGCGCCGATTCGCCGGCACACCGATTTCCATACCTCGTTATGACCGTTGCGCACGCCCGCGATGGCATGGGCGATCTCGTGCAGGATCGTCTCCCGCACCTCGGCTTCGTCGTTCAGGGCAACGAGGTGCCGGGAAAGCTTGATCGTTCTCTGCTCGATTATCTTGCCGGTGCGTGGATCGCGCTGCCGCCTCACTTCCGCCGCACCGAGTTGCCGCTTGCCGCGGCTCCACTGGAATGTCCAGCCGCGCTGGAGCAGGCCGTGCTTCCCCATCAGGTCGAGCGCGAGTTGTCGTGCTTCACGTGCCTCCAACGATCATCATCCGCTTTCGCCAGGGAAGGGGGAGCGTGCAGCGACCACGCCCCCGCGGCGACCTTCAACACAACATACCCGGCATCGCGCGGCGGACGGGCCGTGGATCGGCTTGAAATTGCCGGCGAGCGGCGGTCCCCAAGCCCGCGGAGGGCGAGTCCGCGAGCCTTTCGCGAGGGTTGCTGTTGCGTTGTGAAATAGTCTCCAGGCGCAGCGTGCCCCCAGTTCGAACGCCTCATCTGGGGCACGGCCTTTCGGCCTAGCCCCAGCCCCCCGGTACAGATTCAAAGGGACCCACGACCGGCGAGGGTGGCATGCGTGGGCATGGCACCCCCGTTCCGCAAGCTGACCTGCGACTGGCAGACGATGCCGCCCGAATTTCCCTTGACACGCGCGGCGCCAGGGCTTCTAATCCACTAAGTGGATTGATATTGGTAGACCAGGCAGGCCCACTCCCATGGCGCAGCAGGCTGGCCGCAAACCGACCCAACAGCGCGAGCTGGTCGGCGATCTCCGCCGCCAGATCGCCGACCGGCACCTCTTGCCGGGCACCGGCCTGCCCAGCCAGCAGGCGCTGATGCAGCGCTATCGAATCAGCCGGCAGACGGCCCAGCGGGCACTGGATCGGCTGGCCGAGGAGGGCTTTGTCCGCACCGAGCCGCGCCGCGGCCGCTTCGTGACGCGCTATCCACCCTGTCACCACCGCTACGGCCTGGTGTTTTCCGGACACCCCGAGCCGATCCGTTCCCACCACTGGACCCGCCTGTTCGCCGCCCAACTCGGGGCCGCCCGACAGTTCGAACGTGACGGCCCTTGCCAGTGGGCGCCCTACTTCAACGCCGGCCCGGAGGACGAGGACGCTCAACGTGAGACGCACGATCGGCTCGAGCGCGACCTGGCGGAGCATCGGCTTGCCGGCCTGCTGTTCACGGTGCCGCCGGAGACATTGGGGCTGGCCGAGCGTGTGGCACGTTGGCCCGTGCCCGTGGTGGTGATGGGGGGTCGGCCTCGCGCGTCGCGGGCGACGCTCTTGGCCGACCGCGCTGATTTTCTGCAACGCGCGACCGGGCACCTCGTCGCGCAGGGCCGACGGCAGATCGCCTGGCTGACCCAGGCCAAGGAGCCGGTCGACACGGTGATGGAGGAGGTGCGGCGTGTCTGCCGCGTTGGCGACGTGACCATCCGCCGCGACTGGATCGTGCCCGCCCATCCCTATCACCCCGACTGGCTGGCACACGGTCTGGAGGTGCTGCTGGATCGGCCGGCAGAACATCGGCCGGACGGGCTGGTCATCGCCGACGACCACCTGGTGGAGCCCGCGGCACACGCGCTGGCGGGGTTGGACGTGGCGGTGCCCGACGATCTGGCGGTGGTGGGGCAGTGGAACTGGCCGCTGGCGTACACGGCGGGCGTGCCGGTGCATCTGCTGGGCTACAACGCCTGCGAGCAGCTCGCGCGGGCGGCGAAACTGCTGCGCACGGGGACGCGCGGCTGCCATCGCCTCCCGGTCTGGACCCGCGCCGAGTTTGAGGGGGTCCGCGGCGTGACCATCCCGCTGATCGAGTCTGTCGAGGACGCTTCCGCCGTTTCCTGTCTGCACTGAAAGGGCGTGATCATGCTCGCTGACACATATCGCTGGCGACCTGCGGCGCAACAGGGATTCACACTGGTGGAGTTGCTTGTCGTCATCAGCATCATCGCATTACTGATCGCGCTGCTGCTGCCGGCGCTGAGCGCTGCGCGTGAGCAAGGGCGGCGGATCGCCTGCGTCTCGAACCAGCGGCAGCTCTTTATCGCCCTGCACACCTACACGATGGACCATAACGGCGTGATGCCCGCGCATTCGAAATTCAACTGGATGGTGTGGGCCGACAAGAACTATGGCATGGGCTTCGGTGATACAGGCTCCACCAGCACGATCCACGCCCTGTTCCCGCAATACGCCACCAACTACGTGGAGCTGGCCACCTGCCCGAGCCGGCTCGGCGGCAAGGCGTACAACTACCTGGATCAGTACGGCGAGGAGAGCAGCCGTAACGCCGGCCGCACCATGTACTCGCTGTTCGCCGGCAGCGGGCCCGTGCATGAAGGGGATTTCAGCACGCATTACCAGTACTGGGTGAAGCTCGAGCGGCTCGACAACGACATGCCGGCAGTGGGTGACGTGGTGATCGCGCCGCGGCATATGCCCGCCGCGCCTTCGAACCTGCTCACAAGCAACCATCTGGCCGGCGACGGGGATCTCCGGGCCGCCGGCGGCAATACCGTGTTCGTCGATGGCAGCGCCCGATGGTTCAGCTGGAACAGCGGCCGATGGGTGAACACCGGCCCCAATCCGGGCGGGAAAACGCTCTTTCCCACCACGCGGGAGGCGCCGGGGTCGGGTGCGGCCCAGATCAGTTGGAAGTCCGACTATCCCTCACCGATCCACTACGGCGCGATGCGCCTAATCGGCGGCGCTTATCCCACGGTCTATCTGTTTACGCAGAACCAGACGCCGCGCCGCGGGTTCCTGAAGCCGGTGCCGTGAGCCGTTGGAGCATGAATCTGGTTTTCGCGAGAAGGGACGACAAGGTGCGCAAGACGCTGAGCAAATGCGTGAGCTTTCATCTTTTGATGACCGGTGGCCTGACGTGGGTGCTCGCCGCCGCGCCGCTGACGGGACAGTCGCCTGAGGCGGCGCGCATCACCTACGAGCTGGACGAGCCGGGCCAGGTCTCCGCGGCGGTCTACGACGCCGATGGCAGGCTCGTGCGCGAATTGCGGCGCGGCGAACAGCAGGATGCCGGCGCGCACGAGATCGCCTGGGACGGTCTGAACCGGCAGGGCGAACCGATGCCTGCCGGCGATTACGAATGGCGCGTGCTCCGCACGCCGGGCTTTCAAGCGGAATACGTCACCAGCCTCGGCATCAACCCCGGCTCTGCGCATTGGCACACGTGGGTCGGCAACCACGGCGGCGCCGCATCCGTGGCGATCGACGAGACCGGCATGTACGTCGCCGCCGCGTCCTCGGAAACCGCCCCGACCCTCCTGAAGCAGTCGCGCGACGGCGCGCAACGTCACTGGACGAGCGACCACGGAATCACGAAAGGCATCGGGCAGGGCGGTCTGTCGCTGGCCAGTGACCAGGCCGGCACGCTTTACATGCTCCAGCAGAACGGTCTGTTGAATGTGATTGACGCGCCGAGCGGTGAGCTGCGCGATCGTTGGGACGTGCTGCCGACCGACATGCAGCGCGCCATGGACGGCGGAACGGAAAACCGCCTCTACACGCACAGCAAGACGGCGGTCGCGGACATCGACATGGCCGCGCGCGGCGCCACGGTCGTGGTCAGCTACCGCCAGCGCAACGAGGTGTGGTGGATCGACGCCGAGACGGGCGATCCGATCGTGAAGGTCACGGTGCCCGCACCGCGCGGCGTGGCGGTGGCGCCGGACGGCGAAGTGCTGGTGATCAGCGAGGGGCGCGTGCTCGCCGTGGCGCGCAACGGCACCCATCGCGCGATCATCGATGACCTCGCGCATGCGCACCGGCTGACGATCGACGCATCGAGCGGACATGTGCTGGTTGCCGAGGAAGCGCCGAGCCACCAGGTCAGGCGCTACACATCCGAGGGCAAGCTGCTGGAAACCTACGGCCGCGAGGGCGGACGGCGCAACGGCGCCTATGAACCAGGCGATTTCCTTTACATGACCGACATCACGGCCGACGGCCGCGGCGGGTTTCTCGTCGTGGAAGAGCGCGTCGCGCCGCGGCGCGTGGCGCACTTCAACAGCGGTGGTGAATTGATCGACGAATGGTACGGCGGGCAGCGCTATTACACCTGGGGCGAGCCGGACCCGCGCGACCCGACCCAGGTGTGGTTCAACTCGTGGCACGGGCTTGTGTTGGCGGAAGTCGATTACGACACGGGCGACTGGCGCGTGCGCGAGGTTTACGAGCTCGAAAAGCTGGGTGACGGCCTGGTGTCGCACATGCACGGCGCGTACGGGCGCTGGCGCGTGCTGTATCACGAGGACGAGCGTTATCTCGTAAGCGATCGCCACGCACAGGTGCTGCGCCACCGCGAAGGCGAGCTGGTGCCGGTCACCGTACTCAGCGAAAAGAAAGGCAAGCAGCGCCCGATCGCGCGTGCGCTGGAGATCATCGACGAATCCGATCGCGATGCGAACGGCATGCGCTGGATCGACGACAGCGGCGACGGCATGCCGCAGGCGGATGAGTTGACGTTCATCGACTCGTCGGCCGTCTCGCGCGCGAACTGGGTGGACGATGAGTTCGGCCTGTTGATCGGCGGGGATGTGCGAGAGCGCGACGAACCGACGTTCGGCATCCGGCGCATCACCCCGACCTGGCGTGACGGCATCCCGGTGTACCCGATCGGTGACGAACTGGCCGAGGTGCCCTACGCGGCCGAAACCCCCATACCGTCATGGATCGCGGCGATCGGCCGGGGCGTGTTCCGCAGTCGCGCGGGCGACTATTACGCAGCCTACATCGACCGGTTGGAAAAACACGGCGAATCGTGGCCCACCTACATTGGCGGCGGCGCGCGGGTCGTCAAGTGGGACGCTGAAGGCCGCCTGCAATGGAAAGTCGCCCGGCATGCGATCCACGGCGGCCTCGGCGCCGCGCCGGGCATCACGCCGCCAGGCCGGCTGCATGCGCCCGTCGGCATCATCGGCGAAGCGCACGACACCATCATCGTCGCCGACCGCGTCGAAACGCTGGCGATGGCCTGGACCAGTGACGGCCTCTACGCCGGCAGCTTTTTCGACCGGCGCGCGGATGACGGTTTGCCCGATACCGTCTACAGCTGGTGGCGCGATGCCGAAGGGAACGAGGCGATCACCACCAGCGACAACGCATCCGCCGGCCGGGCGTTCCAGGCCGACAGCGGCACCGTGCTCTGGTTCGTGCAGGGGCGCAACAGTGTGCCCGTCTACAAGATCCACGGCTGGAACGACTGGCAGCGCGAAAGCGGCACGGTCACGCTCGATGACACGCCACCCCATGCGCAGGCGAACGGCGAAGGCCTGCACGCCGCATACTACAAAGCTGACGATCTGAGCAGCGAACCTGATGCCGAGCGCGTCGACACGCAAATCTGGCACGGCATTCCACCGGGTGAGCCGGACTCCGGCAAGCGATGGCTTCGTGGCGTCATCAGCGGCCACTACATGCGCAAGCCGACCTACGACTGGTCCGCCGCCATCGAGCCGCTCGATGTCAACACCGACTTCGCCGTGCGCTGGAGCGGTGAGCTGGAAGCGCCGCTGACCGAGGCGTTCACCTTCTCGGTCTACACGCGCGGCGCGGCGCGGCTCTGGATCGACGGCGAGCAGCGCATCTTCGCCTGGAACCAGTTGCGCCGGCGCTGGGAGACCGAGCCCATTGAGCTGCGCGCCGGCGAGCGCTACACCGTGCAGCTCGACTATCACACCGCACACGAGCATCCGGTGTGCAGCCTCAACTGGGAATCGTTCAGCCTCGACCGCCAGCGCATCCCGCAGCGCCATCTGTACCCGGTTGAGATCGACATCGCCGAGCAGCCCGATGCACGTCCCGCCACGGCGTCGATCAATGCCGGCACGTTCGATACCCAGTCCGGCGACATCACGCGGCGGTTCGCCACCGGCCGGCTCACCGACCGGATCTGGGGCCTGCGCCAGCGCGGCATGGCCAGGCGCGGCGCGCATCTCGGATTTCGGCGCATCGACTTCGGCGACGGTGTGTCGCGCGTGCACGTTCGGGCCGGCGGCGTGTCGAACGGCGGGTTCGACATCACCCTCGAGTTCCGTCTCGGCAGTCCGGACGGGCCGACGGTCGCGACACTGATCCTGAACGACGAGCGGGGCGGCAACTGGACACAGATGCCCGAGCGCGCCGTAAGCGTCAGCGACGAGGCTACGGGCGTGCACGACCTGTATCTCGTCAACACGACGACCGAGACGAAACACGGCCACCATCTTCTCCTGCACTCGTTCCGATTTGAGCGGTGAACGGTGGACGGCAGGATGCCGGATCATTCCTGCGGCAAGCGTATCCCTCCCATGGAGTGTTCAATGAGGCGCAGCGCACGTGCTGATGCGATTCCGATATCGTTGCTGCTGGTCACGCTGCTTGTCTCGCCCGCGGCGGCGCAGGATGGGGCGTGGGGCCGACACGAGCGGGCTTTCGTCGTGCCGGCGCCGAGCGAGGTCACCATCGACGGCCGGCTGGATGACTGGGATCGCTCCCCGGCCTCGACGGTGAAGCTGGACGTGGGTTACATCTTCGGCAACGACCGTGGCTCCAGCGCCACGCGCCGCGCGTACTGGTTCCAACAACAGCTTCCACGCCAACGTCGTCGATGACGCGCCCGACGAAAGCCGGCTCGACCCGCACGAATGGGGCACGGCGACGATGGAGTGAGTCCCCCGATCATCCTTGCTAAGATCAGTTTTCATGCCTGCAACCAGTCCTCTGACGGAGATCACGCTGCACAGTCCCCTGTCGGTCGCGTGGTCTGAACAATACGCCCGCCTGCACGTTCCCGGCTTAGAGGCCGGTAAACCGGCGGCGCTGTTGATCGATGAAGTGCCGGCTGACTTTCAATACACCGGCGCGGCTGATGAGCGCGGCGCCGAAGTGCTCGTGCGCCTCGGCTTCGAGAAGGATCAGCAGCGACATCTGGTGTTTCACGATGCGCCGACGTGCACGACCGATCTGCGCGCCACACAGCTTGCGGACGATGAGGCCCATGACATCGGCGTCGCGCAGCGCCCGCTCATCGTTCCCGTCGCGACCACGAACGAAGCTGCGCTGGGAGGGCCGTTTATCCGCTTTGCGGATCATGCGCTGTATGGGCGCGTCCATTGCGACGCGGCGCTGGCGGCACGTCGTCTGACGCGCACGAACGACGGGCCGTTGTTTATCGAGCATGAGCTTTCCTACGCCTTCACGGATGGCGCCACCTATCGGCTGACGCTGCGCAGCTATCGGCACGAGCCGATGGTGGAGGTTGCCGAAACGTTCAATCTGGGGCCGGGCGCGGCGCTGGAGTTGGTGCTCAACCCCACGGGGCGATTCGATCGATTCATGACGCATCGCGGGTTTGATTTTGAAAGCGAGGCACAGCCGATCGTTTCGGCGCTGGCCGAGGCGCGAGCGGGCGATGTTCTGTGTCGGCTCCAGATGCCGCCGTTGGGCGAGTACGTGGGGCACAACAACCGTGGGTGGTTCGCGCTGTTCAACGAGGCGCAGCGTGAGCGCGGGATGCTGGGCATGCTCGGCCTGCATGGGGCGCGATGGACCGAGCCGGTGGCGAACATGATGCATGTGGCGGTGGACGAGGGGCGCGCGCGGCTGCGTGCGTCGCTGGCTTCCGGCCGACGGTATTGGGCGCTTTATGCCGGGCCGGTGGAGACCGAGTATGAGCCGGGGCGGCGGTTGGTGTTCCATCGGCTGCACGGCGAGTTCAACGCGGCGCGGCTGGACGAGCACCTGGATCTTAATGGCCGCGACGTCTTTGACACGTCGTGCGCGGATCGGCCGGCGCTGTTTGGTGCGGATTTCCGTAATACGGTGCGGCGGAACGTGGTGGCGCTGCCGTGCCTGGCGCGCTCGCTCGAAGAGGGGCGCGATGCGACATGGCAGGCCTTGCTCGATGGCACGCCGCGGCAGCATCAGCCGCTGATCGATGAGCTGTCCGAGCGTCTCGACCTGTGGGTGCGCCAGTTCCAGGGCTACCGCACCGGCGCAAAGGACTACGCCAAGAGCGTGATCGGTTTTGCCCGCCGGCTGCGTGAGCTGTTGGTCGGCTATGAGCTGCTGCGCAAGGACGGAGCGCTCGACGACGAGCAGATCGGCCGGCTGCACGCCTGTTTCGTCTTCGCCGCGCGGCGCATCATCGATGAGGGCCGCTGGCCTCATTCACGCACCTGGCTGCACCCGGATCATCCTGACTCGGTGCGCGACCTTTACACCTATGGCGGTGAGCACCGTCCCGATCGGCTTGTGTGGACCAACAGCCTGCCTAATTTCCAGTCCGATCCGATGTGCGCGCTGCTGCATGTCAGTTGCATCATTCCCGAGCACCCCGACGCCGACGCGTGGCGCTCGTTCGCTCTGGATGACCTGGAGCGCCAGCTTGACGCCTACTGTGGCGACAGCGGTGCGTGGGAAGAATCGATCAATTACGCGCTGTTCACGCTCAGCTATTTCATCGTCACGTTCCGCGTGCTCAAGCACCGCGCGGGGATTGACTATTTTCAGGATGCGCGCGTGCGGCGGTTCGTCGGCTGGTTGGCGCGCTTTTTCGGGCCGTACGACAAACGCTTCGACAGTTACACGTGGCCGGCGATCGGCAATAGCAAGCTGCCGGCGAATCAGGGCGAACTGCTGCTGGCCTATGTATCGGAACTGGCGGCGGCCGATCCGCTGCGCGAATCGTTGATCGCGGTGTACCAGGCGTGTGCCGACAAGCAGCCGGCGAACATGCACGCCCATTTCACCGTGCCGCTGGCGGCCATGGCCGAGCCGCCGGGGGGCGACGTACCGATGCCGCCGCTCGGTAGCGAGCACATGGATGAGGTAGGTGTGGCGATGCGCCATCGTCATCCGCACGACGACCAGAGCTACCTGTTCCAGAAAATCGGCTTCTTCAAAGACCACTACGAGAACGATGAAACGGCGATCAATTGGTACGCCAGGGGCACGCCGCTGGTCATGGACTACGGCACGTACACGCCCGACGCGGCCGTGGCGGGGGCGCACAACGTCGTGGAGGTGCCGGATCAGGATTCGTTGCGTCGAGGCTACCTGGCCGACCATGTGTTCACCGAGGCGCTGGATTACACGCGCTGCGAGGTGCCCGTGACGTTGAAGCTGCTGCACGGCCGGATGCGCACGTTTGAGGAGATTGATGGACCGCGGGTTGAGCCAGCCTACTTCTATCTCGGCGACGAGAACCCGGTGGGCCCGAAGGTCTGGAAGACGCGGCTGCTGGTGTTCGTCAAGCCGGATTACGTGGTGCTGTTCGATCGCATCGTCGGCGGCGTGCCGCATCGCTACAACCTGCACGCGACGGTCGATGCGTTCGAGCGCGAAGGAGCGCACATCCACGGGCGCGGCCGGTTCGACCTCGACCTGCGCGTGTTTGTGCAGCATCCGCAGGTGTTCGAGTACGAAGACGGCCTGCTCGTGCCCGGGCCGGGCAAGTATGGCGAGGGCGAAGCGAATCCGCACCGCCAGCGGTTCTTCCGCCTCTACAACACGCAGGATGACCGCTACCGCACGGTGCTGTTTGCCCAGCAGCGCGGCGGTTCGGTCACGATCGCGCCGGCGGGCGAGGTGGGCGTGCGGGTCGAAACGCCACAGTACACCGACTACGTGTTCGTTAACGACCAACGGCTCACGACGCGTGTGGAGCAGGGGGTGGCGTTTCGTGGCCGCGTCGGCTGGATGCGACGCTGGACGGACGGGGCGGTGCAGGCGTGCGTGCCGGATGGGGAGTGGATTGAGGCGTTCGGCCGGCGCATCGAAGGGCGCGGGCCGTGGACGCTGGACATCGGTGACAGCACGCCACGACCACTCGCCGGCCCGCCACGACGCACGGCATGACCGCGTGGGGCACCCGCGCTGGCCTTATCAACGTCTTGGCAGTACCTTGGAGCCGCAACGCGGCAGCCCGACCGCCGATGGTCGGCGGCTGCCCCGGTAAGTTGTCCGGCCTACGATGGTCTGACGGAGACACCGCCAAGCGGGAGGCACACCGCCACCTGCGCCTGTAGCTCAATTGGATAGAGCATCGGTCTTCGGAACCGAGGGTTGGGGGTTCGAGTCCTCCCAGGCGCATTGGATGATGATG
>JBMCXL010000015.1:0-18253 GCA_048621015.1 Phycisphaeraceae bacterium | reverse complement strand
GTCCAGCGCTGCGTCGACAACGCCGGCAAGGGCCACTCGATCATCATGGACATGCTCGACACCGAAGGCCGACGCCGCGCCGACATCGTCTGGAACCGCATCAGTTATCTGGCCGACGTCTCCAACGTCGCGCCCATGCTCGGCCTGCTCGGCACCGTCATGGGCATGATCAAGGCCTTCTTCGGCCTGGAGCGCGAAGCGGGCAACGTCGACGCCGGCGTGCTCAGTCAAGGTGTGGCCGAGGCGATGTCCACCACCATGTTCGGCCTGATGGTCGGCATCCTCGCGCTGGTCTTCTACTCCATCGTCAAGGCCCGCGCCACCCGCACCCTCGCCGAAGCCGAAGCCGCCGTGCACTCGATCACCGACCACCTGAAACGCGAAGCCGAATGAGTAGGAAATGGCGAATATCGAAAGAATGGATCAATGACCAATGACAAATGTCCAAACACCCGGGCCTCCGCCGCTTGCGGCTTCGCGCAGCGCCTGAACACCGGACGCCCCCGCGAAGCCGCAAGCGACGACACGGTTTCGTGATGCGTCACTGGTCGTTCGACATTCGTGCATTCGACATTCGACATTGAAGCGGAGCGCCCATGAGCTTCACCACCGAAACACGCGAGCGCACCCGACCGGCCCTGCCGCTGGCCGCCATGGTCGACGTGCTGTTCCTGCTGCTGATCTTTTTCATGACCGCCTCGGTCTTCCGCCAGCAGGAGCTTCAGATCGAGGTGCAACTGCCCACCGCCGAGACCGCCGAGGCGGGCGGCCCGATCGCCGATCGGCTCGTCATCACCGTGGACGACGATGACGCGATCTACCTCGGCCCGCGCGAGCTGACTGTGCCCGAGCTGCGCGAAAAGCTGCGCGAGCTGGCCGAGAGCAACCCGAACCAGACCATCGTGATCCGCGGTGATCAGCGCAGCCGACACGGCCGCACCATGCAGGTGTTGGACCTGGCGCGCGAAGCGGGCTTCACCACCGCCGACTTCGGCACCGTCAGATCGGCTGACGACCTGCAATAGCGAGCGCCACCCGTGAGCATGCCAACCCCAAAGCCACCCCATCCCGCCCACGCCGGACCGAAGCGACCGCAGGGAGCGCAGGTCCGGATCGCACCGCTCCTCATGCTGAGCGTCGCGCTGTTGCTCGGGCACGCCGCCCCCGCCCTCGCGCAAACCGAAGCCTCCCACCAGCAGTTCCTCTTCGCCTACAAGCTGCTCCAGCGCGGCGACGACGAACTCGCCGCCGACGAGTTCGACACCTACCTCGGCGAATATCCCGCCGCGCCCAAGCGCGGTGATGCGATGTATTACCGCGCCCTGCTGCACCGCCGCGCCGGCGAGAACGAGGCCGCCGCCACCCTGCTCGAGCAAGCCCCCGATCCGCAGCTCGTGCCGCAGTACGCCGCACACCTGCTGCGCGGCCAGGCGCTCAGCGACCTGCAGCGCTACGACGAAGCGCTCACGGTGCTGGAGCGGATCGATCTCGACGGCCTCGACCCGCAGATCGCCGTCTCGGTGCGCTACCTGATGGGCCTGGTCTACCGCGGCGCGGGTAACCTTGACGCCGCCGCCGCATCGCTCACCGCCGCCGCCGAGTTGGACACGCCGATGCGCGCCCGCGCGCTGCTCGACCTGGCGCGCGTGCAGGCGCTGCGGGACAACACCGAAGACGCGATTCAAACACTCCAGCGTTGCCTGGAGATCGCCGACGGCGCCACCGCCGCCGAGGCCGCGCACCTCGCCGGTGATTTCAGCTACGAGCGCGATCAATACGACCAGGCGCTGCGGTTCTACAACCGCGTGCTCAACGGCCACCAGAGCTCGCCGCACTTCGGGCCGGCCGTGGTCGGCGCGCTGTGGGCCCACTTCGCCGCCGAGCGCTACGGCACCGTCCTCGAAACATTCGCGCAGCACCGCGACGAGCTGTCGGGCGACGACCGCGTGCAGGCGTGGTATCTCGCCGGCGCGGCCCACCAGGAGTCGGACGAGCACGACCGCGCCGCCGCACTGCTCAGCGAAGTGGCGCGCAACGACAGCGCACCGATCCAGGAGAAGATCCTCTACCGCCTCGCCGTGAGCCTGTTCGAACTGGAGGCGTACGATGGGATGCGTCGTGCGGTCGAGACGCTCGCCGCGCGGTTTCCGCAATCCGAGCGCCGCGTCGAGGCCGCCTACATGCTCGCCGCCGCCGAGGCCGAAACGGGCGATCTGCAGCGCGGCGCATCGCGCCTCTCGGAGCTGATCGAGCAGGGCGAGGACCACCCCTACCACCGCCCCGCCCTGCTGCGCCGCGCGCGCTTGTATGAAGCGCACGACGAGCCCGCCGCCGCGGCGCGCGACTACGGCCGATTCGTCGCCGCCGCGCGCAACGCCGGCGACGCCAGCGACACCGTCCGCCAGGCGGCGCTGCGCCGCATCAACCTGCTCTATCGCCTCGGCGAGCACGAGCAGACGCGCACCGACGCCCAGGCGCTGCTCGAGCAACCCGATCTCGAAGCCGCCACGCAGCAGGAAGCGCTCTACCACCAGGCGCTCGCCGAACTCAAGCTCGGCCAGCGCGAGCAGGCGCTCGCCACCTTCCAGCGCCTCGACGAAGCGCACGAAGTGCATCCCTACCGCGCCGAGTCGCTCTACTACCGCGGCCTGCTGCACATGAGCCTCGACCAGGGCGACCGCGCCGCGCCTCTGCTCGAACGCGCCGCCGGCCAGGACAAACTCGAAGCCTCACACCGCGCCGGCGCGCTGCGCCTGCTCGCCATCCACCAGCGGCGCAACGACGAGCCCGCCGCCGTCGTACGCCAGACCTTGAGCCGGCTCGAATCGCTCGTCGACCGCGACGGCCTGAACACCACCGAGCAGCTCTGGCTCGGCCGCGACGCCGTGCAGCGCGACCCCGAGCAGGCCGTCGCCTATCTCGAACCGCTCACCGACCCCGACCGCGGCGCCGCCGAACCGCGCCAGCGCGCCGAGGCGACCTTTCTGCTCGGCAGGGCGCAGCGCGCGCTCGGCGACCACGAGGCCGCCGTCGCCGCGTTCCAGCGCGTCACCGCGATGGGACAGGGTTTCGGCATGCGGGCGCAGCTCGAGCTGGCGCGCACGCTCCACGAAGGGGGCGACCTCGAGCAGGCCATCAGCGCCTACAGCACCCCGGCCAATGCCGACTCCGACGAGCTGGTCGCCGAAGCGCGCTACGGCCTCGGCCGGGCGCATCGCGAGTTGGCCGCCCAGGCGCGCCGCCAGGGCAACACCGACACCGCGCAGGAGCACCAGCGCGAAGCACGCAGCCACTTCAAGCGCATCGCCCTGCTCTACACCGACCCGCGCTTCGAGCCGCTGCCGCAACTGTCCTACATCGAGCTGGCCGAGCTGGCGCTGGAGCAGGAGGCGGTAGACGAGGCGCAGGCGGAGCTGGAAGAATTGATCGACGCCTTTTCAGTCGAGGGCGAGTCCGACGGACCCTACGTCACCCTCGGCCGGGCGCTGCTGGCCGAGTCGCGTCAGCGCTTCGGCGAGGCGCAGGCGCTGCTCGAGCGGTTGCGCGATCGCGGCGATGAACTGGACGCGCGCCTTCAGCGGCGCGTTTCCGCGGGATTGAGTCGCTTGGAGGGCAGGCGATGAGCGAGCGCTTTGCCGTGCAGTCACCGCGCCGGCGCCGGTCCACGACCGTGCGCACGCGCCCGAGCGTGCTCGCGCGCGAGCCGCGGCGCATTCTCCAGATCATGGCGATCGTCAGCATCGTCGCGCATGCGGCACTGATCCTCTTCCTGCACGATCGGCCGCTCGGTTTCGTCGACGCCGACGCGCTGCGCGACGCGCCGCAGCCGATGCGCGTCAAGCGCGCCACCTACGACCTGGTGACCGACGCGGGGCGCAGCGCGGACGAATCGGCGACGGACAACGAACCCTCCGAAGCCGAGGTCGCCGACGCGCTGCTCGATGAGCAGACCGCCGAGGCGCCGGCCGCTCCCGAAGCGCCGCGGCAGGACCTGGCGCTGCGCGACCTCGAGGAGCGCGCCCCGCAGCAGGCGACCGAACAGCTCGCGGCGGCGATCCCCGGTTTCGAGCTGCCCGACTCCACGCTCGCCGCGATGAGCGGGCCCGGCCCCAGTGAAACAGCCGGCGGCACCGGCGACGGGGGTGAGGGTGAGGGCGCCGGCAACGGCAACGGCGCAGGCGGCGGCGACGGGAACGCCTCGGCAGCCAGCGCGGCCCAGCAACTGCTTGCGGAAGCGAGCGCGAGCGGCGCCGGCGACCCGGGCAGCCGCAGCGGCGGCGGCAGCGAGCCGCCCGTCCTGGAGCGGCGCGAACTGCCCGACACGGCGCCGAGGGACCAGCGATTGCTCGAAACACCGCTGGCCTCCAGCGGCCTTGACTTCACGCACGCGCTCGATGCGACCACTGAGCTGGACGTGCCCGAGCACCTGGACCAGGACTTCGAGTATCACCTGACGCGCCACGAGCCGGACGGCGAGCGCGGCTACTTCCGCGTGGACATCGTGCCGCGCCGTTCCTTGCGCAAGCTGCAAACCATGCCCAAGGACGTGGTGTTCCTGGTCGACACCTCCAGCTCCATCCCGCAGGAATGGGTGCATCACATCAACCGCGGCGTGAGCCAGGGCCTCAGCGCGCTGAACGAGGGCGACCGGTTCAACATCGTGCTGTTCAACGAGCAGCCGGCGTTCTTCAGCCGCGAGGGAAACCAGCCCGCCACGGCGGAAACGATCGCCGAGGCGAAACGCTGGCTCAGCGATGCGGAAGCGATCGGCTGGACCGACGTGAACGCGGCGCTGTCGCAGCTTCTGGTGCGCGATACGGAGGACGATCGCGTTTACGACATCGTGCTGATCTCCGACGGCATCCCGACGCGCGGCATGCTGGACACGCGCGAGCTGATCAACGTCATCACGCGCGACAATGATCTGACGGCTTCCATTTACTGCGTCGGCGTCGGGCCGCGCCAGAACCGCGAACTGCTGGAGTTTCTCGCGTATCGCAACAAGGGATTCTGCCGATTCGTCGACGAGCGCGGCGAGGCGGCGGGCGCGGTGCGCGCGCTGATGAGCCAGATCCGCTACCCGCTGATCAAGAACGCGCAGCTTCGCGTCGCGGGCTCGGGCGTGAGCGAGATTTATCCCGCCCACCTGCCGAACATCCACCAGGGCGAGCGGCTGCTGCTGTTCGGCCGATACGTGGCGCCGGAGCCGTTCACGGTGGAGATCTCGGGGCGCAACGGCGCGCAGGCGGTGGACTTCACCTTCACGCGCGACCTTCGCCGCGCCCCGGGGGGCGAAGCGTCCATCGCCACGGACTGGGCCTTCTGGAAGCTGCACCATCTCTACAGCCGCATCATTCACGAGGGCGAGACCGAGACGATCCAGGCGCAGATCGATCAGTTGCGCCGGCGGTATGACCTTGAAACGCTGTATTGAGTGCGTCCGAAAGCACACCTTCCCAAAACCCGCGGATGGCGACGCGGGAGCCTTCCGCGGGGTCCTGCCGGCGCCGTGATGCGCAGAACTCCGAAGCTCATCCCGCGGAAGGCTCGCGGACTCGCCCTCCGCGGGCTTTGGGGCTGCGTGTCAACCTGCATTCGCCGGTGGGTTACACTTTTGCCATGCGCGCGGTGTTGCAACGGGTAAGCGAGGGCAGCGTGACGGTCGCCGGCGAGATCGTCGGCGCGATCGGGCGCGGGTATGTCGTGCTGTTGGGTGTCGGTGAAGGCGACACCGAAGCGGAGGCGGACAAGCTCGCGGAGAAGATCGTGAACCTGCGTCTGTTCGCGAACGACGAAGGGCGATTCGACCGCTCGCTGCTGGACGTCGGCGGCGGGGTGCTGGTGGTTTCGCAGTTCACGCTGTATGGCGATGCGCGCAAAGGGCGGCGGCCGAACTTCTCGCGCGCCGCCCCGCCGGAGGTGGCGGCGCCGCTGTGCGATCACTTCGCACGCAAGCTCGGCGAGCTGGGGGCGGCCCGCGTGGCGACGGGGCGGTTCGGGGCGATGATGGATGTGCGGATTCACAATGACGGGCCGGTGACGCTGTGGCTGGACAGCGCGGCACTGTGACGAAACATTTTCACAAAACACCCGGCCTCTCGCTCCCGTTCCGCCTGTCGCCCATTCGCGCGATGCATCGCTTCGGTTAAAGTAGTCGCTGCGACACACACCATCACCGCACCCCTTGGGGAGATCCACCATGAGCTTCTACCGACCGACCAAGGCAGACATCGAGCGCTTCAACGAGGATGGCTACCTGTTCGTGCCGAACCTGCTGACTGCGGAGGAGACGGAGCTTCTGGCGCGCATCGCCAAGGCCGACCGCGACATGGACAACGCTTCGACGCGCAAGGACGCCACCGGCGGCGAGAGTCGGCTGCGTCTGCGCAACGAGCTTTACGATGACATCTACTCCGCGCTGGCGCGCAGTCAGCGCATCGCGGGCAGCATGGCGGCGCTGCTGGGCGACGAGGTGTATCACTATCACCATAAGATGATGCTCAAGGAGCCGCGCGTCGGCGGTGCGTGGGAATGGCACCAGGATTACGGCTACTGGTACAGCAACGGCTGCCTCTATCCTGACATGGCGAGCTGCATGATCGCCGTCGACCGCGCGAACAAGGAGAACGGCTGTCTCCAGGTCATCCGCGGCTCGCACAAGATGGGGCGTATCGAGCACGGGGTCACCGGCGACCAGACCGGTGCCGACCTGGAGCGCGTCGAGGCGGCGCTGGAGCGCATGGAGCTGGTGTATGCCGAGATGGAGCCGGGCACGGGCCTGTTCTTCCACGGCAACACGCTGCACCGCTCCGACGCCAACACCAGCGAACATCCGCGCTGGAGCCTGATCTGCTGCTACAACACGAAGCACAACGATCCCTACAAGGAAAGCCATCACCCCAGCTACACGCCGTTGGAGCCGTGGGACGACCAGCGCGTGATGGAGGTCGGGCAGCGCCAGTTGGAGCAGATGCAGCCGGCGGGATAACCGCGGCGCGCGGGCAGTTGGTGCGAAGCGACGCGGTTTTGTCGCGCTTCAAGAGCGCGGCGGAGCCGCGTCGCTTCATATGTGGGATGTCCTACGCCGCGAACATGGTCTCGACGAAGCGGCCGGGGTCGAAGGGTTCCACGTCGTCGGGCGTTTCGCCGACGCCGATGAATTTCACCGGGATGTTGAGCTGCTCGCGGATGGCGATGACGATGCCGCCGCGCGCGGTGCCGTCGAGCTTGGCGAGGAAGATGCCGGTGACATCGGTCGCCTCGGCGAAAACTTTGGCCTGATTGATGCCGTTCTGACCCGTCGTCGCGTCGATGACGAGGATGACCTCGTGCGGGGCGCCGTCGATCTTTTTCGCCAGCACGTTGCGGATCTTGTGGAGCTGGCGCATCAGGTGCTCCTGCGTGTGCAGGCGGCCGGCGGTGTCGACGATGAGTACGTCCACGTTGCGCGCCAGCGCGGCGTCGGCGGCGTCAAAAGCCACGGCCGCGGGGTCGCCGCCCTGCTTGCCCTTAATGACGTCCACGCCGAGTCGCCTGGACCAGATCTCGAGCTGCTCCACCGCCGCGGCGCGGAAGGTGTCGCACGCGGCGAGCAGGACAGTCTTGTTCTCATCGCGCAGGTTCTTGGTGATCTTGGCGATGCTGGTCGTCTTGCCCGAGCCATTGATGCCGGCGACGAGGATCACGGTCGGCGGCTTGTCGGCGAAGTGAAGCTGGCGATCCACTTCGGGATAATAGGCGCGGAGCTGATCCTTGAGGAACTCCAGCGCCTGCTCGCCCTCGGTGATCTCGCCGCGCTCCCACGCGGCCTGAAGGTCCTTGCGGATTTCGACGGCGGTGCGCACGCCGATGTCCGCCTGGATCATGGCGCGCTCCAGCTCGCGCAGCAGTTCGGGCGAAAGCTGCTTGCCGGTGAGGATGGTGCGCACCGCGGCGGCCGAGCCGGTGCGCGTCTTGGCCAGACCTTGCCTCAGTTTGTCGACGGTGGATTGGAACAGTCCCATGGCGGGGGATGATAGCAGGTCGAAGGGTTACCGAAAGCGGATCGCGTAGAGGTCGGCATCGGCCATGACGAAGCGCAGGCGGATGGGCTTGCCGGCGAGGTCGCTGAGGTCGGTGCGCTCGCCCGCACTGCTCTTCCATGACACGGTCTGCGCGATGCGGTCGCCGTAGTGAGTGGTGGCGTCGTCGAGTGTGAGGCCGGCGATGGGCTTGCCGCTTTCGTCCTGCACCTCCACGCGCACGGAGCCGGCGGCGCTGGTGGCGTAGTTCATGGCGAGCGTCTTGCCGGCGAAGGTGAAGGGTTTCGTCGTCATTTCACCACCGCGGTACGGAGCGCGCACGGAGGCGAAGCCGTCGGTGCGCAGGGTGAAGCGGCGGATGTTGTGCGTCGGCTGGGTGTAGTGCTCCTGGCAATAGATGGAGATTTCATCATCGCCGGTGGGCACGACGCCCCAGGCGCACATGCGGTTGCGGCCGACCCAGTTGCGCTGATCGAGGCCGGGGCGAATGAGCGCTTCCATGAACGTGCGGTCATAGGCCGTGCCGCCGCGGCTGGTCATGAACACGGCCTCGGAGATGGCGGTGCGCTGGCCGCTGGCGACACCGAAGGCGTCGAACTGTTCGGTGCTCAGCGCTGCGCGGTCGGGGACGAAGCGCTTGGGCAGCGCGACGTAGATGTGCGGCGCGCGGAAGTAAGGCGTGGTGGCGTTGGTGTAGAGGTGTTCCATCGGCGTGTCGCCGAAGGTCATAGGCTCGGGCTCGGACCAGTGGAGAAAATCCTCGGACGTGGTGCGCGCGATGGTGCGGATGCCCTTGTAGCGTTCCTCCCGCTCGAAGCCGCTATCGGTGAAAATGCGGAAGTAGCAGACGTAGCAATCTTCGTGCTCGGACCAGAAGGCGAGGTTCTGCGAGTCGAACGCGCCCTTGGTGAAGACGGGCGCCTCCTGCATGAGCGACCAGTGGATGCCATCAGGCGAGGCGAACGCCGCGAGGCCGCGCTCCTTGCCGTGGCCGACCGAGCCCACGGCCTTGTAGCGCTGGCTGGCGCGGGCGTCGGGGTTGGTGTCGATGAACGGCGCGAGGTTGTGCGCGCCGCCGCCGGTGAGCACGACGTTGTTCTCGCGTGTGCCGGCGATGGTGTGCTCGTTGACAGCGGGACGTTGGAAGTGGACGCCGTCGTCACTTTCGGCGAGGCAGTAGTTGGCGGTGCCGTGATCGCTGGTGGTGGGCCAGCCACGATAATAAAGGCGATACGTATGGCCGTCGCGCAGGATCGTCGGATAGCCCACGCCCATGCCCTCCCACGGCCGATCGAAGCGCAGCACGACTTCGCGCGGCGTGGGCGCGTGCAGTTGCAGGTGCGCCTCATCGAGACGGTCGATCAGGTGGTGGTCCCAGAACGGTTCGAGGTGGTCGGCGATATCGATCATCGAGAGAGGCTCCATGTTTCTCACCAGGAAGCGCGGCGGCCCCGCAGCGCGTCATGAAGGAGGGCCATTTTCATCATTTTCGTTGAGCGCATCGTCAAGCCAGGGGTCGATGCGCGCCAGGTCGTCGGCGGTGAGCGGGTTGGCGGGCAGTTGGCCTTCGCGGTCGAGGCGTTTGGCGAGCTTGTCGAGCACCCCATTGATAAACGAAGGGCTCTGCTCGTCGGCGTAGCGCTTGGCGAGTTCGACGGCCTCGTTGATGGCAACCTTTGCCGGCGCGTGACCGCTGACCATTTCATGGTGTGCCAAGCGCAGGATCGCGCGATCGACCGGCGGCTGGCGATGCGTGGGCCAGTCGGGCGTCAGCTCGGCGATGCGCCGATCGGCCTCGGCGCGGCCGCGCCATGCGCCGGTCGCCAGCGTCACCGCCGCGCGCCGCACGGCCGGCGCATCGTGCGCATCCTCCAGGCCCGCAAGCACCGCCTGCTCGTCGGCCTCACCGCCAAGATCGAACTGATACAGAAGCTGCATCGCCAGGCGTCGAACGTTGCGTCGTTTGGGCATGGGTGAACAAGGGACCAAGCGATCAAGGGACCGAGCGATCAAGGGAGGAGAGCACCTCAGGCTCCCTTGGTCCCTGGATCGCTTGGTCGCTGGGTCCCTACCTTCTTCAACAAATTCGCCATCTCCACCGCGGCCAGCATCGCTTTGCCGCCCTGGTTGCCGGCCTTGGCGCCGGCGCGGTCGATCGCCTGCTCCAGTGTTTCGCAAGTGATCACGCCGAAGATGCACGGCACGCCCGTCTGCGTGCTCACCTCGCGGATGCCCTTGGCCGTCTGCTCCACCACGTGATCGTAGTGATCCGTCTCGCCGCGGATGACACAACCCAGGCAGACGACCGCGTGGTAGTCGCCCGTCTCGGCCAGCTTCTTCGCGGTCACGGGCAATTCAAAACTGCCCGGCACGTAGGCGACGGTGAGCTGGTCCGCTTTGCCGCCGATCCGCTGCCAGGTGTTGATCGCCGCGCGCTTCAGGTGTTCGGTGATGAATTCATTGAACCGGCTGACAACCACGGCAACGCGGGCGTCGCCGGCGAGCAACTCACCTTCGAGCGTTTCGGGTTGTGGTTCGTTGGGCTCAGGCATCGTGAGGCTGCCGTGCTCGTGACGCGGCAGTGTAGCAGGGTTGAGCGCAGGGGTGGAGCGCGGGATCGCGTGTTGCGTTCGCGCGGTGGGATGATGTTGCCGCATCACACGGCAGGGGCAGCCGCACCGGCCAGGAACAGGAGGAAGAACAGTCCGCCACAGGCGCAGCCCAGCACCATGAGCACGACGGCGATCCAGCCGAGGACGATGCCGGCGGTGGCCATGCCGTCGCCATCGAGCGTGCCACCGCTGGCGCGGATGTCGTTGCGAGCGCTGTAGCCGAGCACGAGGGCGATGATGCCCAGCGGTGCGGCGCCGCCGGTCAGCCCGATGATGCCCAGGATCATGGCGGCGATCGCCTTGCCGGAGGTGGTGGACGTGGCGGGCGGCGGTACGTGAGGGAACTGGCTCATGGCAACGCTCGAAACCGGTGGCCGCGAAGGCTCCAGTGTAGCGTCGGATGGCGGGAGATGCCGGTTGGCGCCGCACAAGGTAGTGGGATCCTCTGATGGCGCACGTCGGGTGCCACGCCCCCCGCATGACGGTTTCCCAAGCTGCGCTCATGCCTGCGTCTGTGGGGGCACGCGCACGACGATGCACGTGCCGTGGCCGGGCTCGCTGTGAATCTCCAGGTTGCCGTGCATCAGCTCCAGGCGCTGGCGCAGCGCGAACAGGCCGAAGTGCGAATACGGCTGATCGTCCTGAAGCACCGCTTCCGGATCGAAACCCGCGCCCCGGTCCTCGACCTCGATGCGGATCTGTTCCGCGCTGTTGCGCACGCGCCGCGCGGTGAGGCGGGCGTGGCTGGTGCCTGCGTGGCGCACGACGTTGAATAGCAACTCGCGCACCGCCTGGAACAGGAACGTGCGCACCTGCTCGTCCTCCGGCTCGGCGCGGCCGTCCAGGTCGAGCTCGACCTTCAGCCCGTATTGCTGCTCCATCCAATCCGCCAGCCAGTCGCAGGCGATCAGCAACCCGCCGCTGTGCAGGATCGGCGGGCTGAGCGTCGGCGTGAGGCTGCGGCAGGTCGCCAGCACCTTGTCGAGCAGTTCAAAGATGGTGTTCACCTCCGCCGGCGGCTCTTCACGCCACTGCGTCTTCAGGCTGTCGAGCTGCATCTTCGCGGCCACGAGCAATTGCTGAAGCTCCTCGTGCAGCAGCAGCGCGATGCGCCGGCGCTCGCGCTCCTCGGCGCGCTCCAGCTCGCCGACCAGCCGCCGCAGCTTGCGCGCCAGGCGATCGCGCGCGTTCAACAGGCGCTGATGCTCCAGCGCGTAGCGGATCGAACGGTCCAGCAGCGCGCTGTTCAGTTCGTCCTTGGGCAGGTAGTCGGCGGCGCCGGCCTCCATCGCCTCGAGGTCCACCGCCCGATCGCCGAGGCCGGTCAGCAAAACAATCGGCCGCTCGAACCCGCGCTGCTTCGCCGCGCGCAGCAGGTCCAGCCCCGTGCGCCTGTCGAGCCGATAGTCCACCAAGTACAGGTCGTGCGCCGGCTGTTCGAGCGCGGCCAGGCCCGCGTCGTAGCTGGCGACCCAGTCCAGTTGATAACGCTGTCCCTCGACCTGCGCCAGCAGATGACGCACGATCAGGTACGAATCCTCATCGTCGTCGATCAGCATCACGCGAATCGGCGCGCCCTGCTCACTCATCGCCCGTCTCCTCGTCGGGCAGCTCGACGATCTCCAGCCAGTACCGCCCGATGACCTGCATCGCATCCACGAGCGCATCGAAGCTCGCCGGCTTGGTAATGAAGGAACTCACACCCAACTGGTACGAGCGCAGGACGTCGCCCTCCCGGCTGGAGCTGGTCATCACCAGCACGGGAATGTGCCGCAGGCGCGCATCGCCCTTGATCTCGCGCAGCGCGGCGCGTCCGTCCTTGCGCGGCATGTTCAGGTCCAGCAGGATCAGCCCCGGCCGCGGCGCGTCGGCCGGCGCGGCGTAGGCGCCCTCGCGATGCAGGTACTCCATCAACTCCTGTCCATCCGTCACAAAACGCACATCGTCAGCCAGATGATGACGCCGAAGCGCCTGCTGGGTCAGCAGACGATCCTCGGCATCGTCATCCGCCATCAGAATGGTCACTTGTCGAGCCGTCTTCGGAAACATCAGCGGTTTCTCCCCTTTGGTGATGGTGAGGCAGCGTGACGACAAAGGTCGCGCCCGCATTCGGCCGGCCGTACGCGGTGATCGTGCCGCCATGGCGCTCGACGATTCTTTTGCACACGGCCAGGCCCATGCCCGAGCCCTCATACGCGGCGCGGTCGTGCATGCGCTCGAACGGCTTGAACAACCGCTCGGCATCCTCGGGCTCAAACCCCACGCCGTTGTCCTCGATCTCGAGGCGCACCGTGTCGGTGTCCACATCCGCCGCGCGCACCTGCACGCGCGGCGGAACGTCCGGCCGATGAAACTTCAGACCGTTGCCGATCAGGTTCTGAAACAACTGGCGCATCTGCAGCGGATCGGCGTCGACGGTCGGCAGGTCGCCGATCGCCACCTCGCCGCCGGTGTCCTGAAGGCGCATCTCCAGGTCGCCGACCACCTGCCGCGCAATCTCCTCCAGGTTCACCGGCTCGAACGGCTGCGAGCGCGTGGTCACGCGCGAATAGTTGAGCAGGCCCTGGATCAACCCCTGCATGCGCGTGGCCGCGTTCTGCATCCGCTGGAGATATTCGCGCTGCTGATCGTCCAACCGCTCGCCCGCTTCGCCGGCGAGCAGGTCACCGAAGCCGCGCACCTTGCGCAGCGGCTCCTGGAGATCGTGCGAGGCGATGTAGGCGAACTCCTGCAGCGCCGTGTTGGAACGGTGCAGCGCGGCGTTCGTCTCGCGCAGCTCGGCCGTGCGCCGCGCCACCGTCGCCTCCACCTGCTGCGTGTGCGCCATCATGCGATTCAGAAACAGCGCCGCCAGCGCCGTAATCAACAGCCCACCCACCAGCACGATCGAGGGCGCCCAGGAGCGGCGAGCCTGAAAGAACGCGTCGGTCGGCGTGGCGGTTACCTGCCAGGTGCGGTCGGCGATCGTCATCTCCGCCGAATACGGACGCGGCACGTCGTCGGCCGAGGCGCTGGTGTGCAGACCCTGCGTCGTGCTGCGGGCGGTCTTTCGCAACTCTCCCACCGTCGCCAGCCGCCAGCTTGCCTGCGCCAGCTCCGCCTGCTCATCGGCGGCCGCTTCGTCATCCTCGTCATCGGCGGCTTCCTGTGGGGAGCGGTAGACGAGGCGGTAAGCGCGCGGCGCCTGTCCGTCGTGAATCTCCAGCGCCATGTCGCGCTGACTGGTAAGCGAGCGAATCGCCTCCAGCATCGGCGCAGGCTCGATCACGCCCGCGACAACGCCGCGCGTCGGCCGATCCTGCACGTCACCCGCCAGCTCGTGATTCTCATGCACCACCTGGAACACCCAGATGCTGCGGATCGTGCCGAGGTCCGAAACGAGCACGATCGGCGCCGTGGCCGTGAGCATGCCCGTCTCCCGCGCGCGGGCGATCGCCTCGCCGGCCGGCGGATGCGCCGCCAGGTCCAGCCCCCACATCGGGGCATGCACTTCCGCCGGCACCAGGTAGTAGATCGGAAAGTACACCGCCCGCTCGTCGGCGGGAACCAGCTCGCCCGGCTCGCGCTGCTCGGTGATCCGAAACCGCTGATCAAAAAGCATCGGCCCGGCGATCTCCAGCGCCGGACGCTGCGCCGCGCTCACCCGCGGCGCCCACAACAGCAGCCGCAATCCCTCGTGCCGCTCGATCAGGGAGTCGGCGTACCGCTGAAACTGCCGCCACGACACGTTGCCTGCCCCCTGGTAGAAGCCCGCCATCAGGTGAACAGTCTCGAACACATCCTCGATGCGCCGCTCCAGCACGCGAATGCGATCCTCCGCCAGTGACTCGAAGCGCATCTGCGCCAGCCGCGCCTCCCGCTGACTCAGCGCCACATACATCGTCGCCGTCATCGCCAGCCCCGCCAGCAGCACGGCCAGTACGGCCAGCCTTCGACGCTGACGCCGCAACGGCACCAGCCATGACCTGCGAAAAAGACGAGCGCTCAACGATGCGGTTCCTGAACAACAAGGTCACCCACGCGACGATTGCACAGCACGACCCCCTCGCCACGTTTCCACCACCCTGCCCTCGTGCTTTCCATGTGGGAGGGTAGCGCCCGACCGCACGTGCTTCGTCCGGACAAATCTTGAAACTCGCCTGCGCCATGCCCCGGCCCCGCATCGGGCCGAACACCCGCCACACCTCGCCCGCGACATGCCACTCCCCCCGCGCCCACCGACCGCGCCCCGCCTCAGGCGACACATGTCAACGGTCTGCTATAATCCGCGACACGCAACTGCGGGCGTAACTCAATTGGTAGAGTGTCAGCCTTCCAAAATGTAAAAACGGCTGCACGCCCAGATCCGATGTCTACGCAAGGCGTGCCATGTAAGCAACTTATCGTGACGGCCTGTTCGGTCGATCAGGAAGAATAATCGACCTTTGTAGTGCAGGCTCTTCCCGAAATGTAGTGCCGATTTTCATGTGCTCGTCGAACCGTGCGCCCCGGCATCTTCGTCGGTGAGGGTTGTTACGCTGTATCCACATCAGCGGCTATGCCCATCGGCACCCTCTAGACGACGACACAGTGCATGCTGGTTTCCGCGCTGGGGCGCCGCGTGCACACCGCCCCGCCCAAGACGTGTACGTCCGGGCCGATGCATGGGCGATATACTCGACTGTGGCCGGAGTCGGGCTCGATCCGCTCGCACTCCACACTCTGCTGGACTCCCGCATCGAAGGGAACATCCCTTGCTCCGCCAGACCTTCACCCGTATCCCCGGCATCGGCGCCGTGACCGAGACGCGGCTGTGGGAGCAGGGCGTCGACGACTGGGAGAAGGCTGACCCCGGTGCCTTTCCCTTGAGCCGGCGGAAGCTTCGCCTCGTCGCCGATCACTTGGAACAGTCCGAGCACGCCTACGCTTGGAAAGACGCTAGGTTCTTCGCCGACCGGCTGCCGACCGGTCAGCACTGGCGGCTGTCCTGACATTGACGCTACCTTGATGCTCTACGCCAATGATCCGGTGAAGGCGAAATGGAAGGAAGCGCTCAATGAGGCGGCAGAGCGCACGAAAGCCAAGCGTGCACAAGAGTGGCGGAACAAAGCGGATGAAGTGGCCGCTGCCATGCGTCGGCACCTGAAACCATCGCTCCCGGCGCTTGATGTTCCGGGGGGCGAGGGTGCAGGATAGCCGTCAGGGCCAATTTCTTCGCAGCGTATCGGGGGCAGCAGATGAATCGCCATCGACGACCGTTCCGCGCGACAATGCTCTGCTTCATGGCCGTGCTCATCTGCTGGACGAGCTGCGCGGTACCTGCGGGAGACCAGACGGCGGGCGCGGCCGAGCGCCCGACCGCGCCCGATCAAGTGCATGAGTCAGCACCGCGCATCCACCTGCTCGAAGAGTACGACTCCAGCATCGGCGTTCGGACGGGGCGGCGCCTAGCCCATATCCACCAGCCTGGCTCGGCACCCCACAACGTTGTTGTGGTGGTGCCGGACGCAGGCGAGTTCACAGCTTCATCAAGACGCACCACGCTATGGCTGACCGAAGGACACGTCGTAGACGTCATGATTCTTCCGCTTGAAGAGGCGGTGGAGTGGAAGCAGGCCGTGGAGGTGCTCCAGGCGCTGATCGAGCGATGGGGCGTCGAACCTGGCGCTGACATGCGGAAGGACCTGGAGAAGTGGAAGACCTGGGATCTTGCAGGAAGGGAAAAAGTATTCAACCCGCCACGGCAACGTACTCGGACCGAGCTGTCAGCGAAAGTTCACTTGCTCGCTCATGTACGACCGGCGCCGAAGCGGGGGTGGTTTCTTGCAATTGATTTCAGCGCCAACCCAGAAGAGCGCCGGCGGCTACGCCGGGAGCGCGAGGAGGCGGTTCGACAGGAGGCGGAGCAGCGCCTGGCCGTGGAGGTATTCGAGAACGCCCGCACTGCCGAGGAGCGTTTCGCGCGTGTCGATGCTTTTCTTGATGATCCGCCAACCTGGTTCACCGATCCACCCGATCGCGATACGTGGGAGTATGTGCGGGCGGTGAAGGCGATCCTGGCGGAGCGTGCCGTAGCCGACGCGGGCATCGCCGGCATCGAGCGTCTGATCCAGGCCCGCATCAACTGGCTCGACGCGGCCGAAGCACATCCTGCGGTGCTGGCCGCCTATCTGAATGGACTCGAACCGGATCAGGTGATTGAGGGCACGTGGCTTTACCGCGCATTGGCGCGCTACGCCAACCGCAGTGAAGCGGTGATGGCGTTGCTTGAGTCGTGGCTTGCGGAAGCCCAAAAACCAGCGGAACAGGAAAAGTGGGTCGAGGCGATTTGGCAGGCCGCACGCTTCGGAAAGCCGCGAGCGATACGGATGGTGCAGCTTCTGGAGGACGAGCGTGCGTCTGTGCGGCTGGCGGCGGCCAAGCGTCTGCCCGATGTTGGCCTGATGATTCCGCGATGGGTACTTGAAGCGTTGGAAGCGCATGTACAAGCGCGTCGCGAAGCCGGAGCAGACGCGGAAGAACTGGAGCCACTTGAAGCGATCTTGGAAGAGCTGCGTCGGGGTCGCATCACAGACCGTCCACGGCCGAAGTCCTAGGTTCAGATCGCCCAGTCGAGATGCATGCTTTCATGGACGCCACGCCGCGTTTGCGCTGCATGTGAGGGGATTTGCGCGCACCCAACGGCAGGATCCGGATACGAGGGTTCGCGGTGGGCTGGCAACCGTCTCCGTCGGCCGATGACCACACCCGATAGGTGACGCTGGACCTGCTCACACTCATTTCCGGGAATCTCATTGGCACATTGTGCTGAACTACGCTGGAACGGGCGTCAGGTCGCGGCGCGCTACTGCTCCGTCTTGTGCCAGAACCGCACGCCGTCGGTGCCCACGCCCGGCTCGGCATCCGCCGGCGGCGACGTGCAGATCCGCACGAGCCACGGCTCACCGTCGATCTCGCCCTCCAGAGTGACCGACGGGCTGTCGTAAACTTCCTCCTCGCCAGTCGGCAGCGTGGCGTCCAGATGCAACTCGGGCATCGTGTCGAACAGGGCGATCAGCTCGTTCAGTTCGACGCCGAAGCCCTGGATCAGGTAGGCGCCGTCGTGCGCCCCGCTGCACCACTCGGTGACCGCCTCGTGCAGGCACAGGATGTTCAGGTCATCCTCCTGCCACGCCCGGTAGGCGATGCCGGTGATGCCGGTCACGGAAGTGGCGCCCGTGAACGCGTCGCAGATGCGGTCGATGATCTGTTCGTTCATGGTCTGACCCCGTAACGTGTCACATGTTCGGGAAGAACCCCGCTATCGGCTCCGGCGCTTACGTCGCTTGGGCGGCCGACGGGTCGAAACCGGTGGTGAACGTGAAGCCCCGTCTCATGCCGATGCCACCGGCACGACCTCGTGCCACACCGCCAGAAAATGGCAGCCCGTGCCGGCCAGCACGAACCCGTGCCAGATCGCGTGGTTGAACGGCAACCGCTGCCAGAGGAAGAACACCACGCCCGTCGTGTACGCCACGCCGCCGGCCAGCGCCAAGGCCAAGCCCGTCATTGAGAGCGACTGCACGAGCGGTGCCGCTGCGACCAGACCGACCCAGCCGGTGACCAGGTACAGGCTCACCGCCAGCAGCGGGTGGCGCAGTC
>JBMCXL010000014.1:0-18647 GCA_048621015.1 Phycisphaeraceae bacterium | reverse complement strand
CCGCTGGTCGCCAAGCTCGTGGTCGAAGGCTTCATCAACGGCCTGCACCGCAGCCCGTTCCACGGCTTCTCCGTCGAGTTCGCCGACCACCGCGAATACGTCCCCGGCGACGACCTCAAATACATCGACTGGCTCCTCTACGCGCGCACCGATCACTACTACATCAAGCGCTACGAGGAAGAAACCAACCTCCGCACCACCATCCTGCTCGACGGCTCCGCGTCCATGGGCTTCGGCACCGGTGCGCTGACCAAGTGGGACTACTCCTGCTTCCTCTCGACGTGCCTCGCCTACCTGATGATCAAGCAGCAGGACGCGGTCGGCATGACCGTCTTCGGCGATCGCCCCGAGTTGCTCATCCCGCCGCGCAGCAGAGGCTCGCAGCTTCGCCAGCTCATGCAGGCCATGATCCGCCACACGCCGCACGGCCAGACGCGCCTCGCCGACAGCCTCTACGCCACCGTCCGCAACCTCAAGCGCCGCGGCATGGTCGTGCTCGTTTCCGACCTGATTGACGATCCCGACGAAACGTTGCGCGCCATCCGCATGATCGGCTCGCACAAGCACGACGTCATCGTCTTCCACGTGCAGGATCACGCCGAGTGGGAGTTCGACTTCGAAGGCCCCACGCTCTTCCGCGACATGGAGACCGGTGAAGAACTGGAAGTCGACCCCGCGGCCGTGCGCGAGGCCTATCTCGAACAACAGCGCGAGCTGGAAGACATGTACCGCCGCCGACTCACCGAGGTCGGCATCGACTACCACCCCATCACCACGCGCCAGCCCTACGACAAGGCGCTGTCCGCCTACCTCAACCGCCGCGCCAGCAGCGCAAAGTAAACCGCGCCGCGTCCCGCATACTGAAATTCCCTCCCCGCGGACTGGTCGCTTAAGCGACGAGTCCCCTGTGCACCCGAGCACCGCGCCTCGTCCCGCGCCGATGATGTATCATCCTGATGCCGGCGTCAGCCCGTTCCCCATACCGAAACGCACCGCGCAGACGGACCGACCATTCATGCCCAGCCGCATCCACTGGAATCCTGCGCTCGACGCGCTGCCGTTCTCACCGATCCGCCGCATGTTCAACAAGGCGGCGACGATGTCCGACGTGCTGCACCTGTCGATCGGCCAGCCCGATTTCCCCGCGCCGCAGCACGTCGTCGAGGCACACATCCAGGCGCTGCGCGACGGCAGGACGCGCTACGAGCTTGACGCCGGCCTGCCGCAGCTTCGCCAGGCGATCGCTCACTTTTACAACCAGCGCTACGGCATCGACACGCTCACCGAAAACCACGTGCTCATCACCACCGGCTGCTGCCAGGCGATGTATCTCGCCCTGATGGGCGCCACCCGGCCGGGCAAAAAGGTCATCGTCATCGAGCCGGTCTTCGTGCTCGCGCACATCATCCGCGCCGCCGGCGGCGAGCCGGTGCCGATCGTCACCACCGCCGACCACGGTTACCAGGTCGATCCGCAGGAAGTGATCGACCGGATGAAGGACGACGACGTCTGCGCCGTCATGCTCAACTCGCCGGGCAATCCGACGGGCACGGTCTACCCGCGCGCCACGATCGAGCGCATCTGCGCCGCCGCCGCGGAGCGCGGCATCACCGTCGTCAGCGACGAGGTATACGATCGGCTGATTCTCGATGAAGGCGCCGCGTATGCCAGCGCGCTGAACCACGCGCCGACGCTCGACAATGTCATCATGACCAGCAGCGTCTCCAAAACCTACGCGCTCGCCGGCCTGCGCCTGGGTTGGGCGATCTCGACGCCGGAGAACATCGAGACGCTTCAGCGCTTTCACATGTTCGTCAGCACGACGGAGAACACGCCGACGCAGTGGGCGGTGCTCGCCGCGTTCGAGGGCGACCAGTCGCCGGTGGACGCCATGGTGGCCGAGTACCGCCGGCGGCGCGATCGCATCGTGGAGTTGATCGAGCAGGCGCCGCATCTCACCGGCTACACGCCGGGCGGGGCGTTTTTCGTGATGCCCTCTTTGCCCGCTGGTACTGACAGCTTCGACGTCGCGATGCGCCTGCTCGACGAGGCCGGCGTATGCACCGTCCCGGGCGGCGCGTTCGGCGACTCGTGCAACAACGCGCTGCGCATCAGCTACGCCACGTCCATGGACGTGATCGAGTCCGCTTTCGAAAGGATCATCCCGTGGCTCGAGAAACAATCATTCTGACGCGCCAGGACATCGCCAACGAAGTGGACATCGCCGCGGCCATTCCCGCGATCGAGCACGCCATGGGCGAGTTCGAGAAGGGGGGCGATTACCTGCCGCCCAAGGCGATCTTCGAGCTGCCGGTCGGCGAAGCAGGCACCGCGCTGGCCGCGTGCATCACCGGCATGACCGAGGCGACCAACCTCCTGTCGATGAAGCTCGGCCAGGAGCGCACCCACAACCCCAAGCGCGGCCTGCCGACAACAAATAGCTGGATCACCGCGTTCGACCCCGAAACGGGCGAGCTGCTGATGATCTGCGACGGCACGATCCCCACGATGTATCGCACCGCCGCCGCGGGCGCGGTCGCGGCGAAGCAGCTTGCGCGCACCGATGCGAAGACGCTCGCCGTGATCGGCGCGGGGCAGCTCGGCCGGCAGTGCACGCGTGCGGTGAGCACGGTGCGCCCGTTCGAGCGCGTGCTGATGTTCGACGTGGTGGAGGATGCGGCGAAGCAGGTGGCGAGCGATCTCGCATCGGAAGTTAGCGCGCCGATTGAGTTCGCCGACGCCGAAACCGCGTGTCGCAACGCCGACGTCATCGTCACCGCCACCAACAGCCGCGAACCCATCGTGCGAAGCGACTGGGTGCAGCCCGGCACGCACATGAGCTGCATGGGCACGGACCTGCATGCGAAGATCGAGTGCGAGATGGCGCTGCTGCCGCGCTGCCGCAAGTTCGCCGACGTCATCGAGCATGCGCTTCAGCGCGGCGAGGTGAGCCAGGCGGTCGAGCAGGGCGTGCTCGATGAGAACTGCTACGTCGGCACGCTCGGGCAGGTCATCAACGGCGACGTCGCCGGCCGCGAGAGCGACGAGCAGATCACGCTCTACGACGGCGTGGGCATCGGCATCCAGGACACAACCATCGCCAAGACGATCCACGAGCAGGCGCGTGAGAAGGGCCTCGGCACGCGCGTCGCGTTTTCGTAAATCACAAGCGCGGGCGGCGCGACCGACCCCGGCAGTGGGAGCGTCGCCCGGGGTTTCTGCTGCGCCGTTGGTCGGTGAGCGCCGCGCAGGATCGCAGATGAACGCAGATGCGCCGCAGATGGACGCGGATGTTCTTTCCTGTTCTCTCGATCTGAACTGTATCTGCGTTGATCTGCGTCCTATCTGCGTTCATCTGCGGTCCATACGGTGCGCCACACGTTCAGTGTGCGCACCAGACCCCGGGCAGCGCTCGCAGGCGCGCTCTGCCCGGGCTCGGCATGGGGGGTTGCTCACCGCGCCGGGTGGGCTGAGCGTTCGTGGCTTTCTTCGACCGGCGCCAGCCACTCCTTCTCGCCGGTCGAAACGTGCACCGTGTCGAGATACACCTCCGGCCGCACCGCCGGTTCGTACTCGGTCAGATACAGCGTCTTCTCCGGCAGCTCCACCACGATGCGCTTCAGTGTCAGCGGATACTGCACCACCGCGTCATCGGTGCTCTTCCACTGGCTGTTCGCCGGCCAGTGAAATTGCTCGCCGGGATAATTGCCCGGCAGCGGCATGCTCACGTAGCGCCAACCGTCGAAGTCGAATCGACTGTAGCCAAACACGTCGTTCGTGTTCCAGTCGTTCATCGTCAGATCGCTCTCGCCCTCGGCACTGTCGATCATCTCCTCGGGCATCCAGTCCTGCATCCACGGCGAAGCGCCGCCGGGATAGTTTGCGCCGATCGAGATCCAGCGCTCGCCCTCGGCGTCAGTCAACTCGAAGATCACGCGCCCCCAGCTCGAGTTGCCGTTGACCCATACGCCGATTTCCGTCGGTTCGCCCGGCAGCTCGACGCCTTGTTCGTGCTCGATCGAGCCGTACATCGGCATCGTCGCCTTGCCGTAATCGACCGGACGCGGCGTCACGCGGATCACGTTCTCCCGGCCCTCGAACGCATCGACTGCCTCGAACGCGAAATCACCCTTGCGCCGCGGCGCGAGGAAGTTGTGCGTCTCCAGCTCCGTGTCGCGTCCTTCCTGCACGCGCCAATCATCCAGGCTGTCCAGCGACGCGACCTGCTGCGCATCCTCGGCCGGATCGCCGTCGCTGTGATCCGGCGCGCCGATGCTCGCCACCGAAAGCTTGCCTTCGCCCACCAGATACTTCGGCGTCGCTTCGAACGTCACCGCCAGCTCGCCATCCTCCGTCTCGGGCATGCTGGGGTTGCCCTGACTGTCCACCAGAACCCACCCCTCGATGTCAGCCTCAACACCGAAGCGCACGGTGCGCTGGCCGCGCGGCGTCCACAGCACGTACACCGTCTTTTCATCCGCCCGGCTCAGCCGCGTGGCATACAGGCTGTACGTGCCGAAATCGAGCGCATCCTCATACGTCGCGCCGTCCAGCACGCGCGTCATCGTCGCCCACGAGACGAACGAAGGCTTGACGCTCGCCTCCGGCATCTTGAAGCAGAAGCCGCTCGAGCCCCAGTTGCTGTAGTAGTAGCTGTTGCCCACGTCCATGATGAGGCCGAGGCGGATCAGCGGGATGTCCCACGCCAGGCCGTGGATCGCGTGGCGCACGTAGTAGTCCGCTTGCGTGCGCAGCGAGAGATTGCCGGGGTTGGTGCTCGGGTAACACGTTTCGAAGCACTGGGTCACCGGCTTGTCGTAGCCGTAGTGCTCGACGAGCTGGTTGTCCATCCAGATCCCGGCGTTCATCGTCACATAATCCGGCGGCTGCGCTTCCGGCGGGCGGCCGAACACGCCTGACTCGTTGCCGATCGAGTCGAACAGTTCCGCGGGAAATTCGTGGCGCAGGAACGCCTCCTTGGTGGGCAGCGGCCCGTTGCCGAGGCGCAGGTGCGCGTCGGGGAACTCGCTCCGCACCGATTCGGCGCCCTGCTTGACCTGTTCCCAGAGGTTGTCGAAGCGCTCCTGCTCGCTTTCGCTGAATTCATATGGCGGCCGATCGGTGAACATGGTCGGCGCGCGCATCACGTGCGGGCCGGACACCGAGTTCTCGTGCATGAGCAGGCCCGCGCCGCTGAAGTCGGGGTTGTTCTCCCGAAACTTGCGATAGGACTCTGCGCCGTCCTCGCCGAGCACGCGCGGCTCGCGGCCCTGGCGCACGTTCCACTTCTTCCGCGCCTCGTAAGGCTTGAACATGCCGTAGCGCATGCCGAGCTTGCGATAGAGGGGGCCGAGCAGTTCAGGGTCGCGGCCGGTGTAGTGCCCGCCGCTGAAGTCCCACACGCCCCACGGCGCTTCATCAAAGTGCTCGCGCTCGTCGCGCGGCAGCATCGCGAAGCTCGTGCGCCGATCGAGCAGCAACTCGTCATCGTCCTGGAGCAGCTTCACCGACAGGCTGTGATAGCCGAGCTGATCGTAGGGCATGGTCAGTTCAACGGTCGCGCTGTCGCTCGGCGCGACGGTGCCGCTCGCCTCCTGCTGGAACGTGTCGCCGTGCAGGTGTTTCGCCTCGGCGCGCAGCGTGTAGGGCTGGGCCTGGTCGGTGATGTTGGTCAGCTCGACGCTGAACGTCGGCTTCTCCGGTTGCTCGAACGCGTGGCCGGCGGCGTCGCTGGTGACGTTCATCTGCAGCGGGCTTTTCTCGAACGTGACCGCCCACACCTGCGCGCCGCTGGGCAGGCCGAGCGGGCGATAGCGGAAGCGCGCCGGATCAGGCCGGCGCCGCGCGAGGCGCACCTGCTTGGTCAACTCGACGTCGATGCGCTCGTCGCGGATGTCCTGCGCGAACGCGCGCGGCATCGGGATGCGCACGCTGAACAGCCGACCGGCGGACGTGTCAATGCCCGGCAACTCGGCGCTCGCGCCGCGGCGCGGCACGTTGCCGCTGAAGAAACGCTCCTGCACCTGCCCGCGCTGGTCGAGGCGCCCCGCGCGCAGCGTTAAGCCCGGCCAGGTGTTTTCGTCATCCACCGCCACCGCCAGCACGTGCGCGGCCACGTAGTCCGCGCGCGGCGCGCTCACCACCGGCCGACGCGGATCGCCGCGAAACGCCGGGGCATTGTCATACGCCTCGTAATAGCTGCTCGGATCGCTTTCCCATTGCGGCCACTCAGCTTCGCGCAGGTCGACGTGTCGGCGTCCCTCGTCCACCAGTTCGAACGGCACGCCGCCAACCTCGATCCGCTCGTCCAGTGCCGCATCGCTGTCGGCGTGCGCCACCGCATCCAGCGGCGCGGTGACGAAACGCGACGCAGCCGGCGCGGGGCCGACTTTCAGATCGCGCACCGTGTCATCCCGGAAGAACTCGATCAGCACCGGCGCTTCGCCCTGCGCCGCGACGGGCACGGTCAGCGCCGGATCGCCATCGATCCACAAGCGCACCGCGCCGTCACGCAGCACGAGGCGGAAGTTGAACCAGTGCGCGCTCCAGTCGGGCTCCTCGAAACCCGCCTCGGTGAGCGCAACCTGATCGCGCTCGCGGCGCGGCCACAAGGTCAGGCCCTTGCGCTCGCTGCGGATGCCCGCCCAACGGTTGCGCTCGGTGTCGAACTCGGTGGGGGTGAGCAGAAAGCTGAGCCCGCCTTCCTTGCCCGTCTGGCGACGGATGGAAAAGTACGCGCCGGCGGGATGGCGCACCGGCTGGTCGGCGTCGTCCGGTGCGACGAACACGCGCATCAGTCCGCCGGCGTTCTCGCCAAAGTTCACGCGGAAGCGGATCTCGCTGTCCGCCAGGTCCACCGCCGGCACGGTCAACGTGGCGCTGCGGCTGTTGACCTTCACGGATTGATCGACGATCTCGATGTTGCCGTCGAAGGTCGCTCCGCTCTCGGCGAACGAAGCGGGCAGCGCCGGTGCTTCTTCCTGGGCGCGGGCGACACCGGGCAGGGCGCCAGCCAGGTGCGGCGCGAGCAGCGCGAGCGCGACGGCGGCGAAGTGGAGGCACGATCGGATGCGCATGGGTGGCTCCTGAATGACGGGGGGCTCACGGGGACTTGATGCCGCGCCAAGCTACGCCGGTCGGCGTTGAACTGCAAGGGTGAAGCCGTTCATGTCCGTGATTTTTGCGCGCTTCGGCTTGCCGAGCCGCGGCGCGGTGCTGGGGGATCGCCCGGTGTCAATCGGTGCATTCCCGGTCTGCGGATCGGCTCGCTTCCCATTGGATTGCCGGGGCAGGGCGGACCTAGCGTTCTGGTGTCGCTGGAGGCGGCCCGCGCGGGGCGCGGCCGTGTTTTTCGTTGTTGCCCGGTCCCGGTCGTTCCCGCCGCGATCGCAGGAGTGCCACGCGTGCCATCCCAGCCCTCGACCGCTGTCCGCGGCCACCCGCGCCCGCAGCTTCAGCGCGACGGCTGGCGCTCGCTCAATGGGCCGTGGGACTTCGCCCTCGACCCCGACGCGCGCTGGACGCGCCCCGCGCAGGTCGAATGGGCCGAGCGCATCCGCGTCCCCTTCGCCCCGGAAACCAGCGCCAGCGGCATCGGCGACACCGCCTATCATCATGCCTGCTGGTATCGCCGCACATTTGACGCGCCCGCGCTGGCCGAGGGTGAGCGGCTGCTGCTGCACTTTGGCGCGGTCGATTACGCCGCGACCGTCTGGGTCAACGACATCCCCGTCGCGCAGCACGAAGGCGGCTACACGCCGTTCCGCTGCGACATCACCGAAGCGCTGCATGCGCGCGGCGCGCAGACGATCGTCGTGCGCGCCCATGACGACCCGCACGATCTCGCGAAGCCGCGCGGCAAGCAGGACTGGCAGCTCGAACCCCACGCTATCTGGTATCCGCGCACCACCGGCATCTGGCAGACCGTCTGGCTCGAGCACGTTGCGCGCACCTGGGTCGATCAACTCCGCTGGACGCCCAACCTCGAGCGCTGGGAGATCGCTTTCCACGCGCAACTGAATGGCGAGCCGATGAGCGGCGCGCGCTTGCGCGTGAAGCTGCACATCGACGATCACCTGCTCGCCGATGACACGTGCCTGGTCATCGCCGGCGAGGTGCATCGGCGCATCGCGCTGTCCGATCCCGGCATCGACGACTATCGCAACGCGCTGCTCTGGTCGCCCACCAGTCCCACGCTGATCCAGGCCGACCTCGAACTGCGTGCCCCCAACGGCAAGCGCATCGATCGCGTCACCAGTTACACCGCGCTGCGCTCCATCGGCGTGCAGGGCGATCGCTTCGTGCTCAACGGCCGGCCGCTCGATTTGCGCATGGTGCTCGACCAGGGCTACTGGCCCGACACCGGCATCACGCCGCCCGACGAGGCCGCCATTCAGCGCGACCTCGGACTGGTCAAGGCGATGGGCTTCAACGGTGTGCGCCGGCATCAACAGGTGCCTGACCCGCGCTTCCTTTACTGGGCCGACCGTCTGGGCGTGGTCGTCTGGGCCGAGATGCCCAGTGCCTACCGCTTCACGCAAGCGTCCGTCCGCCGCGTGATGCGCGAATGGACCGACGTCATCCAGCGTGATTTCAGCCATCCGTGCATCGTCGCGTGGGTGCCGATCAACGAATCGTGGGGCGTGCCCAACCTTCCCGACGCGCCCGCGCAGCGCCATTACGTGCAAGGGCTCTATCACCTCACGCGCACGCTCGATCCGACGCGCCCCGTCATCGGCAACGACGGCTGGGAGAGCGTCGCCACCGATATCATCGGCATCCATGACTACGACCCCGACCCCGAGCGCATGCGCGCCCGCTACGGCGACGATGCGCAAACCCAGCGCCTCTTCCAGCGCGAGCGCCCCGGCGGACGCATGCTGCTGATCAACGCCGACCACGAAAACGGCCAGCCCGTCATGCTCAGCGAGTTCGGCGGCATCGCGCTCGCCGACGATCGCGAGCACACCTGGGGCTACTGCCGTGCTACCGACAGCCGCGATCTCGCCCGGCGCTACGCCGCGCTCATGGACGTCGTGCGCGAGCTGCCGGTCATCACCGGCTTCTGCTACACCCAGTTCACCGACACCTACCAGGAAGCCAACGGCCTGCTCTACGCCGACCGCACGCCCAAGTTCCCCCTCGACCAGATCGCCCGCGCCACCTGCGGCCCCGATGTCGAACACCAACGCCAACTCGAAATGGCCTGGCGCCAACGCATCATGAGCGTCGAACGCTACCACTACGTCGTTCCCGCCCAGGACCACCACACCACCGACGACCATTGAGCGGTTCGCTCGCGCGCCGTCTCAACCCCCCTCCCTTGAGGGAGGGGCAGGGGGAGGGTGAGGCGCACGTTGACCTGTGCATCATCATCACGCGCATCGGCGCTCATGGTTGCAACTCGCCCAATCCTTCCCAACCCCTCCCTGCAAGGGAGGGAAGTTGAGAGCGGAGTCGCGACGTTTGAGATGAGCGAGCGCTATCCAGTCAGCTCCACCGCCCTCGCATACAACAACCGCGCCTCGCGCCGCCACCACCCCGGCATCCCCGTCACCGCCGGCCCCGGCCTTCGTCCCTGCGCAAGCGTGCGCAGCAACTCCGCCAACGCCGTCGGCCGCGGCGCGCCGCGACTGACATCGAACGCCCCCGGCTCGTAGCGCCCGCGCCACCGTGTCACCAGACTGTCCCAGTCATACGCGCCCAGCAGCGCCCACGCCGTCACCGCGCGCACATCCGCGCCCTGCCGGCGCGCCCGCATCGCGCCGTCCCATGCTTCCCAGAACCAGCGCAGCCGATCGAGCGCGTCGGGCGCCTGGAGCTGCGCCTCGGTGATCGCCACCGGCCGCCGATAGCGCCGCCACGCCTCGCAGAGCACCTGCTCGAACGTGCGCAGTCCCGTCACGCGCACCGCCGCGACGTCCGCGTAGCGCTCCTGTTCGTTGCCGCCATGCGTCTCATGTGGATAACGCTCCAACCGCTCGTCCAGAAATCGATCGCTGGTGACATACCAGTTCAACCCGATCACGTCCGGCGGACACGAATTGTCAATGAACCACCGCAATTCGTCCGCCGTCACCCCGATCCCGCGCAGATACGACCACAGCGGATGCGCCCGATCCACGCGGCCGCACAACAGATCGAACGCCAGCCACCGCCGATGGTTCTCAAACTCTGCCTGGTATGCCAGGTGTGACGTGCTGAATGTGCGCCCGGCGTCATCGGTCTGCACGAGCCGCGCCTCCGGGTTCACGCGCCGGATCGCGCGCATCGCCAGCACCACCGCCCGGCATTGGTTCAGCAGCGCCCGCGCCAGCGACAGCGCATCGGCCGCGTGCGGATACCAGTGGCCATACAGCGCGCTGAAGCGCGCCGTCGTCAGCGGCTCGTTCACCGGCGTGTACCAGCGCACCCACGGATACCGCCGCGCCACCGCCCCCGCGAACGCCGCGAGACCGGGCGCAAATGCTCGATCCAGCAGATGCGTTTCCGCCGGCCCGCTGCCGTGATGCACCAGTCCCACGATCGGCTCGATGCGCAGCGCGCGCAGCCGCGCCAGGCGCTGGTCCGGCCAGTCCCACCGCGCACCGTCCAACCCGCGCGGCGCCGTGCGCTCCCAGAGCACCGGATAGCGCAGCCGCCGCACACCGAGCGTGGCGATGAGATCCAGGTCATCCAGGCGCCCGGCGTGGCCCGTGCGCTGCACCTGGTCGTGGAATTGATCGCCCACCCGGTTGACCGTGCACTCGATGCCGCCCCACAGTTCCAGCGGGCGCAGCGCCTCACCATTGTGCCGCACCATGCTCGCGCTCCCTCCTGATGATCGGCCGGCGGATTGTAGCTCGCGCCGCGCGCGTTTCCTCTGGCAGACCTGCACCGATCAATCGCGGTGGCGGCCGCCACAGCCGCGCCAGCGCACCCCCACGTGCAACTCCACCGCCGCGCCCATTCCACCCCGCGCGCCGTGGCATCGGCATTGCATCCCGTTCGACAATCGAACGATCGGCATGGGACCGGCATGTCGTCACGGCAGGTCACCACGGGTTTTCCAGCGCCCGTCGGCGATGAATTGCAAGAGTTGCAAGCGTTGGATGAAGGCAATGAAAGGCAGAACATGACACGTCCACTGGATCTGCTGGTGTTCTCGCATTTGCGCTGGGGTTTCGTTTACCAGCGACCGCAACAGGTGCTCGCGCGGCTGGCGCGCCACCGCCGCGTCTTGTTCGTGGAAGAGCCGATTCCGACCGATCAACGCAAGCCGTTCTGGTATTTCGAGGAGCCGGAGCCGAACGTCACCGTCTGTCAGCCGCACACCCCATGGGACGCTCCGGGTTTCGCCGATGCGCAGATGCCGGCGCTGCGCGCGATGGTGCATCGCCTGGTCGACGAGGCGGACCTGCGCGACTACGCGGCGTGGTACTACACGCCGATGGCTCTGCCCGCCACCGCCGACCTGCGACCGTGCGTGGTGGTGTACGACTGCATGGATGAATTGAGCGGCTTCGCCGGCGCGCCGCCCGAGCTGAAAGCGCGCGAGCGGGAACTGCTCGACCGCGCCGACGTGGTGTTCACCGGCGGCCCGAGCCTCTACCGCGCCAAGCGCGCCGAGCATCCCAACGTCCACTGCTTTCCCAGCAGCGTCGACGCCGCGCACTTCGGCCAGGCGCGCACGCGCAGCGGCGATCCGCCCGACCAGGCGGAACTGCCTGCGCCGCGCCTCGGGTTCTTCGGGGTGATCGACGAACGGCTCGACCGCGACCTGCTCGCCGCGCTCGCCCAGGCGCGGCCGAACTGGTCCATCGTCATGCTCGGCCCCGTCGCCAAGATCGATCCCGACACATTGCCCACCGCACCGAACCTGCACTATCTCGGGCCCAAGCCGTACGAAGCGTTGCCAGCCTACGTCGCCGGTTGGGACCTCTGCCTGCTGCCGTTTGCGCGCAACGACGCGACGCGCTACATCAGCCCGACCAAGACGCTGGAGTACATGGCCGCCGGCAAGCCGATCGTCAGCACGCCGATCACCGACGTCGCCGAGCCGTACCGCGAGATCGTGCATCTCGGCCAGTCCCCGGCGCAGTTCATCGAAGCGTGCGAGCGCGCGCTGGCGCTGGATGACGCGCAGCGCCGCGCGCTGGATGAGAAGATGCAGCGCGTGCTGGCGAACACATCGTGGGACGCCACCGCCGCGGCGATGGCCGACCATCTCGTGGAGGCTGCGCTTCCCACCTCCCCTCCCTTGAAGGAGAGGCAAGGGGAGGGTGAAAAGCTCGAAGTTGAGCAGCGCACCGTAAGTATCAGCGCTTCTGATCTTCAGGCACTCACCCCCTCCCAGCCTCCCCCTCAAGGGGAAGGGGTTTCAAGCAACGCTCGGCAGCGCGCTGCGGACGAGCATCATGAGACCGTCATCATCGGCGCCGGTCCCACGGGCCTGAGCGCGGCATATCACCATGGACCGGGCGCGCTGCTGCTGGAGCGGAACGACCAGGTCGGCGGATGGTGCCGATCGATTCACGATCACGGCTTCACGTTTGACATGGCCGGCCACATCATGTTTTCGAAAGAGCCGTACGTTCACGAGCTTTACGAAAAGCTGCTCGGCGACAACGTGCACTGGCAGGATCGCGAAGCGTGGATCTACAGCAAGGGCGTCTACACGCGCTATCCGTTTCAGGGTTGCCTGTACGGGCTGCCGGCGGACGTGATCACCGAGTGCATTCTCGGCGCGATTGAGGCGCGCTTCGGGTTGCTGCATGACGATACCTCGGCCACGCGCGGCCGCGGCGATGCGTGCCGCGATGACGACAGCGGCATCGAAGCGGACAGCGCGTCGCGGCGGGTCGACGACTGCTGCGCCGACGGCATCCTGGAAAGCGAGGCGGAGCTGGTGCGCGGCGACGGAATGCGGGGCGGCGACGGTGGTGACGGCGATGGTGGTGCGCAGCGCGCGGAGGATTTTGAGTCGTTCATCTTCCGCGTGTGGGGCCGGGGAATCGCGCGGCACTTTGCGATTCCGTACAACCGCAAGCTGTGGGCGGTGCCCTTGAAGGAGATGGAGACGTCGTGGTTGCGCGGGCGCGTGCCGATGCCGGACTTGGAGCAGATGGTCCGCAACGCGCTTCAGCCGCCGGAGAAGCCGATGGGGCCCAACGCGCGCTTCGGTTATCCGTTGCGCGGCGGGTTTCAGGCGTTGATGAACGGATTTCTCCCGTACATCAACGATCGGCTGCGTTTGAGTACGGCGGTGGTGCGCGTCTCGCCGCACCGGCGCACGGTGATGACCCGCGACGGCCGGGAGATCGGTTACGACCGGTTGATCAGCACGATGCCGCTGCCGGTGCTGGTGCGCATGATGGGCGAGGAAGCGCCCGAGGCGGTGCGCGACGCGGCGGCGCGGCTGCGCTTCGTGTCGGTGCGCTGCGTGAACCTCGGCATCGGCCGCGCGGACCTGACGGACAAGCACTGGATCTATTACCCCGAAGACACCGTGTTTCACCGCATCTTCGTGCAGGGCAACGCAAGCCCGCACTGCAATCCACCGGGCGGGTTCGGCTTGACGTGCGAGATCACGTATTCGCCGGAGAAGCCGTTGCCGTGCGAAGGGGAGGCGCTGACGCGGCGGTGCATCGAAGATTGTCATCGCGTCGGGTTGTTCGAGCCGGGTGATCCGGTGTGGGCGGCGCACCAGACGGATCTGCCGCATGCGTATGTGGTGTATGACCACGATCGGCCGCGCAACGTGGCGATCATCCGCGACTGGCTCGCGGGGCAGGGCATCATCCTCGCGGGCCGATACAGCGAGTGGGAGTATTACAACTCCGATCACGCATTCATCGCGGGCAAGCGCGCGGCGGAGGCGGCGCGCGAGGGGGCGACGGTCCGCGCGGCGCGGTGAGTCTTTGTTCTACCGCATTTGATTGTCTCATAGCCCGTTCCCGACGGGGGCGCGGCGGCGCCGATGGCGTGTCAACGCTGCCGCGCCCCCGATGGGGGCGGGCTATGGGGGCAGGCGGGCATTGACGTTCCGCGTTGCCCCGAGGCGCGTTTCGGGAGACAATGCATGCACTGGTTCGTCGTGCGCCCGGTGCATGCCTTCCTCCTGGAGCCCGCCATGTTCTTCTTTCGACGCTTCGGCAAGATCATCTGCGGCAGCGCGACACCCGCGCAGCTCATGCTCGCGTGCGTGCTCGGCGCGTTGCTGGGGTTCATGCCCGGCCTGTGGCAGGCGGCGGGCGTGCTGGTGCTGCTGACGGTGTTGCTGGTGCTGCTGAACGCGAATCTCGCGCTGGCGGCGATCGTGGGTCTGATCGCGAAGCTGGTGTCCATTCCGCTGCTGCCGGTCTCGTTCGCCATCGGGCGCGTGCTGCTGGACGGGCCGACGGAGCCGCTGTTCCGGTGGCTGATCAACACGCCGGTGCTGGCGCTGTTCGGGTTCGAATATTACGTGACGACGGGCGGGCTGGTGCTGGGCCTGGTGTTCGGTCTGGTGGTGGGCGCGCTGGTGAGCCGGGGCGTCGGCGCGTTTCGGCGCAGGATCGCGTCGCTCGAGGAAGGCTCGGAGCGGTTCAAGCAGTGGGAGTCGAAGCGCTGGGTGCGCACGCTGCTCTGGGTGCTGTTCGGCGGCATTCCGAAGGGCGGCTTCCAGGCGGTGCTCGAGCGTCACGGCAAGGTGATTCGGCCGCTGGGCATCATTGCGGCGGCGGGTGTGGTGGCGCTGGTCGTGGTGGTGGAGATGTTGTTCGCCGACGCATTCGTCACCGCGGCGCTTCAAGGCGGCCTGGAGCGCGCCAACGGCGCGACGGTGGACGTGGAGCGCGCCGAGCTCGACCTGAAGCGCGGCCGACTTTCGATTGAAGGGCTGGCGATGGCGGACCCCAACGCGCTGGAGCGCAACCTGCTCCAGGCCGCGCAGCTCACCGCCGACGTCAGCTCCGCCGACCTGCTGCGCAAGCGGCTGACGCTGGACAACCTGACGCTCAACGATGCGGCCACGGGCACGCAGCGCGCGGCGCGCGGGCGCCTCGTCGGTCGGCCGACGCGCACCTCGCCGCCGCCGGAGCCGGACGAGGACGAGAAGAACGTCAGCGATTACCTTGAAGACTGGGAAACGCTCAAGCAGCGTCTGGCGCAGATTCGCCGATGGATGGAGCGCATCGCCAGCTCCGACGAGGAAGCGGAAGAGGTCGATCCCGACGAGCCGCGGCCGACGCTGGAGGAGCGGCTGAAGCAGCGCATCGCCACCAGCGGTTACGCGAACGTCGCGGCGACGCACCTGGTCGCGGAGGTGCCGACGTTCACGCTGCGCGCGCTCGATGCCGAGCGCGTGCGTGCCGTGCAGCTCGACGATGAACTGCTCAACATCCATGCGCAGAATCTCTCGACGCATCCGCACCTGCTCGACGAGCCGCCGCGCATCAGCATCACCACCGCCGACAGCGACAAGCTGCGCGCCGAGCTGGACATGGCGGGCGCCTCGCGGCAAGGCGGCGACAGTCGTGTGGACTTTCATTACAAGGGCCTGCCCGTGGAACGCGTGACGCGCAGCATGCAATTCGCCGGCTCGTCACCGCTGGAAGGGGGCACGATGGACCTGGCGATGAGCGGCGCGCTGGGGGCCGAGGTCACGCCGACGCTCGACCTGCCGCTGGACGTGACGCTGCACGACACGAACCTGCGCGTCGGCGGCAAGGAGCGACACGTCGAGCAATTCACGCTGTCGCTGGGTCTGCGCGGGCCGATCGACAATCCCGCGATCGCGCTGGACGAGCGCAAGCTGGCGGAGAACCTGGCCAAGGCGGGCGCGGGTGAGCTGGCGCGCGAGACGCTCAAGGACAAGACCGGCGTCGATCTTCAGAACGTGCTCGGGGGCGGCGGCGATGACGAGGAAGCGTCGGAGGACGAGGACGGCGGCGACGACGTCGGCGGGGCGCTGCGCAACCTGCTGCGCAATCGCGACGACGACTAGCTTTCACCTTCGCAGCAATTTCACGTCATAGCCCGCCTCCAACGGGGGCGCGGCGGTGCTTGAATACCTTCGGGCCCGCCGCGCCCCCGTTGGGGGCGGGCTATCGGGATCGCGCAACGCGGGCGCGCTGGTGGTATCAACCCCCAATCTCCCTGCGCGACTGGCACGTTCACCGCCCCGGTCGCTATCCTCGGGGCATGTCCAATGCACCGCCGCCCTCCCCGTCGCCGGGTCCGCCCCCGCATCAACCCTCGCAGCCGCCAGCTTCGTCGAGCGGCCCCGCAGCGCGCGCCGCGTTGGCGTGCTGGATCGCCGGCGGCATCGAGGTGGTGTTGTTCGGATGCTGTGCGGCAGGGCTGCTGGTCATCGGCTTTGTCTCGCCGGCGCAGTTGCAGCAGCAGGGCGAGCTGCCGCCGGGCGTCACGGCGGGGCAGGTCCTGCTGGCGATGCGCTGGCTGGCGGGAATCCTGGCGGTCGTGATGGTGTTGCCGGGGCTGGTGCTGCTGTACCTGGGCTTCGCGGTGCGGCAGGGCGGGCGCGGCGCGATGCTGGCGGCGGGGGTGATCCTGATCGTGCAGGCGGCGCTGATCGGCGTGCTGACGCTGCTGAGCGTGGTCGGCGGGCTCATGACCGGCGATTTGCTCGGCACGCTGGTCAACCTGCTGCTGTTCGGCGGCGTCACCGCGCTGCTCATCTGGGCCGCGGTGCTCATCCTGCGCGCCCGTGGTGGCGGCGGCGCGACAGGGAGCATGCCTCACGACGAGGAGCCGTGGAACAGCCACCTCGGCGGCGGGTGGTGAGCAAGGCGCACCTTCGCATGGGCGCACGCCGCGACGGATACAATGGCCGGCGCATGGCCACGAACCGCGCCACGATGAATGGAGAACACCACATGCATCTTTTCCGCCTTCGCGCGCTGACCCTGATCGGCTCGATTAGCCTCCTCGCCGCCGCGCCCGCGCTGGCGCTCGACGATGCGCACTGGGCGAAAGCCGACGAATCGATCCAGCGCGGCATCGAATACCTCCGCACCGCGCAGAACGACGACGGAAGCTGGTCGCCCGATGCCGGCCCCGCAATCACGGCGCTGGCCGTCACGCCCATGCTCGATCGGCCCGACATCGGCGCTGACGACCCCACCGTCGCCAAAGCGATCGACTACATCCTCGATCACGTCAACGACGACGGCTCCATCCACGCCGGCATGCTCGCCAACTACAACACCGCCATCTGCCTTTCGGCGCTGTCGCGCGTGCATGGCCGATCCGACGTCGCCGAAGCGGTGCGCGGCGCCGAAGTGTTCCTGCGCGGCCTTCAATGGCAGACCGGCATGAAAGACCCGCACGGCGAAACCATCACCGAAGACCATCCCTACTTCGGCGGCGCCGGTTATGGCAAGCACGGCCGACCCGACCTCTCCAACACGCAGATCATGCTCCAGGCGCTGCACGACGCCGGCGTGAGCTGCGACGATCCCGTCTACCAGCGCGCCGTGCAGTTCATCACGCGCTGCCAGGGCGTCGAGCAGAACACGATGCACGGTGGCAAGATCCAGAACGACGGCGGCTTCATTTATTCCACCAGCATCAATAAAGACCTCATCGGCGTCCCCGAGTCCAAGGCTTCTCCCGAGCAGATGGACGAAGCGCTCGAGGGCAAGCCCGTCAGCTTGCTGCGCACCTATGGCTCGATGACCTACGCCGCGTTCAAGAGCTTCGTCTACGCCACGCCCGTTCAGCTCACGCGCGACGACCCGCGCATCACCGCCGCGCGCGACTGGATTCGCCAGAACTACACCCTCCAGCAAAACCCCGGCATGCCCGAAGGCATGGAAAAACAGGGCCTTTTCTACTACTACATGACCTTCGCCCGCGCCATGGACGCCTGGGGCGCCAGCACGATCACCACCGCCGACGGCGAAACGCGCGACTGGGCCAACGATCTGATCGACCAACTCGCCGACCTTCAGCGCAGCGACGGTTCGTGGATCAACGACGCCGACCGCTGGATGGAAGGCGATCCGAACCTCGTCACCGCTTACGCCCTGATCGCACTTACCGCCGCGACGCAGTAAGCGCCGCCTCAAACCCCCCTCCCTTGAGGGAGGGGCAGGGGGAGGGTGAGGGTTGGAAGTTCGGTAGCGCTTCGTAAAAACCAGCACTGTCGGTGTTCAGGCCCTCACCCTCTCCCAACCTCACCCGCTACTTGCGGGGACAAGGGGAAGGGGTTTACATCGCCACTTCCAGGCACAGCACGATTCACCGCCAACACCCCCCATGAACACCACCACCCTCACCCACGAACTCGACGCGGCCCTCGACCTGCTCAAGGATCGCCTGCATCGCCCGCTCGTCGCCGAACTGGAAGCGGGCGACTTCGCCGACAACCTGCTCGCTCATTTTCGCCAGCGCAGAACACCCGTGCTGCCGTTCACCGCCGAGCGCCTCCCTGAAATCGCCCGCCTCGCGCAGGAGCGCGACCCCGAAGAGCACGCCTGGGTGAAGCGCATCGCCGACGAAGCCATCGCCGGCCGACTCTACGGCGCAAGCAACCCGTACGCCGACCACTTCATCGAAGTCCCCGACGACTTTGACTTCAGCGCGATCGACGGCCCGGACCCGCAGACGATTCATGGTCTCAACCGCCACCGCTGGTTCGCCGCACTCGCGCGCCACTACTGGGA